>JAMFSL010000230.1 GCA_026225275.1 Puia dinghuensis | reverse complement strand
TTCCGGCGTTTTCTCCAAAAAAGCGGACATTTCGTCATTCATTTCAAATCCGGTGCCCATGGTGAACAAACTGATACGAGCTTGGCTTTTCGACTCTAAAATGTTGAATTTCAATGCTGATTTACCGGGATATTTTTTGACATTCTTTTCTATGAACTGCACCAGTTCCTCGTTGATGAACCGGGCTTCGACGTCCATAATGACCTGC
The DNA here is from genome assembly GCA_026225275.1 of Puia dinghuensis. Classification (GTDB taxonomy): domain Bacteria; phylum Bacteroidota; class Bacteroidia; order Chitinophagales; family Chitinophagaceae; genus Puia; species Puia dinghuensis_B. The sequence goes on along the minus strand of JAMFSL010000230.1, from coordinate 21,316 downwards.
CGGGTCAGGATTGGCTTGATGCTTTCCAGCAGCATCATCTTTTCGATTTTGAACTCAAATTCCGATTTATTGAAGCGTTGGCGAAAGCCACCCATCAGGAAGAGGTTTTTGCCTTTTTCCAGGTAATTGGAATAGCGGGCATAGTCTTCGCTCCATAGCATGAACTCGGACTTACCGGTATAGTCTTCGATGATTAAGCTGCCGAATTGTTTGCCGGTCTTACTGACCCGATGCTGGGCATCCACGACCAGACCTGCCAGACGGTAAGGCTTGCCGGGATTGCTTTGCAGGGTGACGGCGTCTTTGATCTCGTTGAACTCGCCCAACTGTGTGATGCCATAGTGGGTGATTTCGAACTTGAAATGATCCAGCGGGTGGCCGCTCATGAACATGCCCGTCACATCTTTTTCATGATCCAGCAATTCAGTGAGCGTCCAGGGCTCACAAGAGGGGATTTTCGGGGTGGCGATATCCGGCATGGTCAGATCTCCGAAGAGGCTATTGCTGCTCTGCGTAGAGTTGGTCTGGTATACATTCCCGAACTTGATGATCTTCTCCAGTCCTGTAGAAGTATCTCCCTGGGGGAGATGAAAATATTGTGCGCGGTGGAATTGGCTGAAGCAGTCAAAAGCTCCTGCATAGACCAGGCTTTCCAGTGTCTTTTTGTTGACCGTCCGTTGGTTGATGCGTTTGATCAGGTCGAATACGGTGGTGAAAGGACCGTTCTTGTGTCGTTCTTCGATCGCTCCTTCCACGGCTGCCTCGCCTACGCCTTTCAATCCGCCCAGTCCTACGCGGATCTCTCCTTTCTGGTTGACGGCAAAGCCTTTTTTCGATTCGTTGATATCGGGTCCCAATACTTTGAGTCCCATCCGTTTGCACTCTTCCATGAAGAAAGTGATCTTTTCGATGCTACCGGCGTGGTTCAGCACTGCCGCCATGTATTCGGAAGGGTAGTGGGCTTTGAGATAGGCCGTCTGGTAGGCGACGAAGGCATAACAGGTGGAGTGTGATTTATTAAAGGCATACTGGGCGAAGGCCTCCCAGTCCGTCCAGATCTTTTCCAGGGTTTCAGCCGCAAAACCTTTGGCTGTGGCACCTTTGATGAACTGTGACTTCATCTTGTCGAGGATCGATTTCTGTTTTTTACCCATCGCTTTACGAAGGACGTCTGCGTCCCCCTTACTAAATCCCCCAATCTTTTGAGCCAGCAGCATCACCTGTTCCTGGTAAACGGTGATCCCATAGGTATCGCCCAGATATTCTTCCATTTCCGGGAGGTCGAAGACGATAGGTTCGCGGCCATGTTTACGGTCGATATAGTTAGGGATGTAGGCAATCGGGCCGGGCCGGTACAGGGCGTTCATGGCGATCAAATCGTTGAACTTATCCGGCTTGAGGTCTTTGAGATATTTTTGCATCCCGGGACTTTCAAACTGGAAGGTACCGATCGTCTCTGCGCGTTGGTATAGCTCGAAGGTTTTGGGATCATCCAGCGGGATATCGTCGATGACTATCGTGACACCGTGATTTTCCCTGATCAGTTCGAGCGACGTCTTCAAAATGTTCAGCGTCCGCAATCCTAAGAAGTCCATTTTAATGACGCCGGCTTCTTCGATCACACTGCCTTCTATCTGGGTGACCAGGAGATCCGAGTCTTTGGCCGTGCAGACGGGGAGAATGTTCATCAGATCGCCCGGGGCAATGATGATCCCTGCTGCATGAAGTCCCGTATTCCGCACCGAGCCTTCCAGACGCTCGGCTTCATGCAGGACGCGGCTCCGGATATCGTCTCCATTATATATATCCCGGATCAGTTTGACGTTCGCCAGATCATCCGGCCCGACCCCATCTTTTTCCTCTAAGGATTTCTCCCCGTCCTTGCTCGTCATGGGGGCGTGCAACACCCGCTTGAGCTCGATCCCCGGCCGGTCCGGCACCAGCTTCGCCAGGGCATTGCTCTCGGGCAGCGGCAGGTCCAGCGCGCGTGCCACATCCTTGATACTCATCTTGGCTGCCATCGTACCATAGGTCACGATCTGCGCCACCTGGTTCTTCCCATATTTCCCTACGACATAATTGATCACCTTTTGCCGGCCTTCATCATCAAAATCCGTGTCGATATCCGGCATGGACTTCCGGTCCGGGTTCAAAAACCGTTCGAACAGCAGGTTATATTTTATCGGATCGATATTGGTGATGCCGATACAATACGCCACCACACTCCCCGCCGCCGAACCACGCCCCGGCCCGATAAAAACCCCCATATCCCGTCCCGCCTTGATGAAATCGCTTACGATCAGGAAGTAACCCGCAAATCCCATCGTCTTGACGGTGAACAGCTCAAAGTCCAGCCGTTCCTGGATCTCGGGCGTCAGGTCGCTGTATCGCAGTTTCGCCCCCTCCTGGGTGAGGTATTTCAGATACTCCCACTGGTTGAGGTTACTGTCCCCGTGGATCTGGAATTCCTTCGGGATCGGGAAGGCGGGCAGCATGATATCTTTCTTCAGGTTGAGGACCTCTACCCGATCTACGATCATATTGGTGTTATCGATCGCCGCAGGTACATCGCTGAACAGGGCCTTCATCTCCTCTGTCGTCTTGAAATAGAACTGATCGTTCGGGAACTTGAATCGCCGGTTCTTCGTATTCGCATCGTCATTCACAAAATCATCATAACCTGGCGTGGCCTGTTTCTCACCCGTATTGATACACAGCAGGATATCATGCGCATTGTAATCATCCCGGTCCGTATAGTGACTATCATTGGTGGCAATCACCGGGACATTGTATTTTTTGGCGTATTGCTGCAGGGTCAGATTGATCTTTTCCTGTTCTTTAATATTATGCCGCTGCAGCTCGATGAAGTAGTCTTCGCCGAAGAGGTCAAGCCACCACTTGAATTCTTTCTCCGCCTTTTCCTCGCTCTCGCGCAGGATCGTTTGGGGGACATAGGCTCCGATGCAGCATGTCGTCGCGATCAGCCCTTCGTGGTATTTCAGGATCAGCTCTTTATCGATCCGTGGATATTTACTATACATTCCCTCCGTATAGCCCAGGGAAGTCAGTTTGATCAGGTTTTGATACCCCACTTTGTTCTTGGCCAATAAGATCTGGTGATAACGCTGGTCCCTCTGTTCCTTGGTGAAGGTCTTCCGGGTCCTGTCTTCTACCACATAAAACTCACAACCCACTACCGGTTTGACCTTTAGGGTGCCGTCCTCGTTTTTGTGCTTATGAGCTTCGGCTACGAACTCGAAGGCGCCGAACATATTACCATGGTCGGTGATGGCCAGCGCGGGCATTCCGTCCTTGATGGCCTTTTTGTAGAGGCTTTGGATGGAGGCGGCCCCGTCGAGCAGGGAGAATTGCGTATGGGTATGTAGATGAGAAAATTGAGACATAGGACCTGCAATTAACGAACAAAAATGGAGAGGATTTGTTCGGGAAAAGCACATTCTTTCCACAGGGACACGGAGGTCCCGCGGGTCATTCCCGGGCGCTCAGGCTATTTCCTCAGGTTATTAATGACGCATGAAGGTAATGATGGCGATAACGGATCCGACGATAGTCAAAAATTGGATGAGATTAGTGATATAAATGGCCTTTGTCAGGTCACCTTTGGTCTGCTCAATTTTGAGATCCAGTGTGTGAAACCTTTCCCGTACAAATTCCTTTGTAGAATGGATTTCCTCTTTTACAAAATCCTTTGTCGCCACCCCGTCCAGTTTTTCCTCATTTTCTCCTTTGACAGCCTCGTCAATGGTTTGCACCAGGTCCTGGGCCCTTTCATCGGGTAAATGAAGATCTTTCCGGAAGATGTCGTATAGTTTTATTTGGATCGAATTTCGCATAATACCCATTTCCACGGTTCTCATAAAAAAGGTTTTCAGTCTCTTGCAAAACTAAAATGAATATTTGAATGCAAAAATTGAACTTTTGCAGGGCTGTCATACGCCATTTTGGCAATTCGTTGGCGATTTTTTCGTTATATTTGCTGTGCCAATTGTTTGGCCGTACCCTTATTTGTGGAAAATATGTTTAGAAATTCCATATTTATTGTCGCCCTTTGCATTGCCGCAACCAGTTGTAGTACGGTGAAACCCGCCGCTACCAAGCCGCCTGCGACCACTTCGTCAACCAATGCTTCTTCCTCCGGTTCCATAGAATTCATTAGTAATATTGCCATCAATTCGAATGGTCAGGAGGATCAATCCCATAGTTCTCACAATGGCGTCAGGACGCCGGTGAAAACGGCCTCTTATAATGACCGGCCCGGGGGTGTAATCGAGGATTATGCTGCCCTGCAGTTTAAGTTCGCCATCCTGGAGAATGCGTCGGTGGAAGATCTGAACAATTCCAAACTGCTGAGCTTTATGGACTATTGGTATGGGACGCCCTATCATTATGGCGGTACCACCAGAGATGGCATCGATTGTTCGGCTTTTGCCCTTCTGCTTATGTCTTCTGTCTATGGGGTAACGACGTTGCCCCGAACATCCAAAGAGCAATATGACGCCACCCGGCACATCAGCCGTAACGAGCTGCAGGAAGGGGACATGGTATTCTTCCATACCCTGGGCAAACGTCGTATGGTGACACATGTAGGCATTTATCTGCGTAACAATAAATTCATTCACGCCTCCGTGTCCGGGGTGATGATCAGTGATTTGAACGACGGCTATTACGACAAGCACTATATTGGCGCCGGCCGGATACTCGATCCCGGCCAGGCTGAAGGCGCCGCACAGGTACGCACCCCTTCGGGGAAGTGATCTAACCCGATTTCCGCATAATGATATAGAAATTCCGGTCTACTGACAGATTTCCGTCACCGCCGGAGCCATTGCCGGTTTCGCCGACGACCTGGATACGTGGTCCGGGGCCATTCGGTGCACGATGTCCCGCCTGTGCTGGAGGCGTTGCAGCCGGCATCTGACTTGCACCGCTGTTTATGATCTGTCCACCCGTACCGGCCGGCATCGTCTGCCAGTCCTGCGTCGGGGTGATCCATTTTTCCGGCAGCCCGCCGGCATATACCTTCACCGGCATATTAAAGCCTTGTATGCAGTTCGTCCAGCGGTAAGAGATGACCTCGCCGCTAGTCTGATAGGTCAGCACCGGTATCTGGGTGGTCCGGAGGTATTGGTCGAAGATCTTTGAGAAGTCTTTGCCGGCATAGTGACTCATGTATTCCTCGATCTGTTTGGTTGTCACCGTCTGGTGGTAGAAGGTGCTGCTCAGTCCATGCATCATTCCCCGGTAAGCAGAGTCGCCCATGATCTGCCGGATCATGTGCAGCATGTTGGCGCCTTTAAAGTACATATCGCCCGACCCTTCCTTATTGACATCGTATGTGCCGATGATCGGATCGTCATTGCTGATGTTCTTGCGGATGCCGATGACATAATCGTTGCCTGCTTCTACACCATACATATAGGACGTAAAGAGTGTTTCCGAATAATCCGTGAATCCTTCGTGTACCCACATATCTGCGGCATCTTTGTCGGTGATACTATTGCCGAACCATTCGTGACCGCTCTCATGGACGATGATATAATCCCATTTCATACCCCAGCCTGTTCCCGACAGGTCGTGGCCCAGGTAGCCATTCTCAAAGTGGTTGCCATACGCCACGTTACTTTGGTGTTCCATACCCAGGTGGGGGGCTTCGACCAACTTGTACCCGTCCTCGTAAAAGGGATAGGGACCCATCCAATATTCGAAGGCATTCAACATCGTATCGACCTGTTTGAACTGCGGTCTGGCTTTCTCCAGGTTATAATCCAGTACCCAGTAATTACAATCGAGATCGCCTTTCAGGCCCTTGTATTTTTCGGACCAGTTCACATATTTGCCGATGTAGGGAATGATATCGTAGGAGTTGATGGGACTGATGACTGCCCAGGTCCAGGTAGTTGTACCGTTGCCGTTGGAATGCTTTTCCCGCAGCCGGCCATTGCCGATGGCTGTCAGGCTGTCTGCTACGGTAATGCTCATGACCACACCGCTGTCCGGTTCGTCGGAGAGGTGATCTTTACAGGGAAACCAGACGCTGGCGCCCAATCCTTCGTCGGCGACACTCATCCAGGGCCTGCCATCCTTGTCTTTCGTCCAGATCCAACCGCCGTCCCATGGTGGCTTAACGGCGACGCGCGGGACGCCCGCAAACCTGAGGTTAACCGTCTCTACGCTGCCTGCCTTGATGACTTTCGGCCAGCGCAGATGAAATACATTCCCCTCGCGGACAAAGGTCAGTGGTTTCTTCCCCCAGGTGGCAGCCAGAAGGGTCATAGGTTCCTGCAGATCGATCTGCATGATCTGGCCGTCGGCCGTTGCCTGGAAGGTGATGGCGTTTTCCCCGGTCAGGGATTTCTTGTCATAATCCGGGGTTACCTTGAGATCATATTTCAGCAGGTTCCACCAGGCCCGTTCCGGGGTGATACTGCCCCTAAGGGTATCTGCGCGGGTAAAAGTTCTTTTGGGTGTGAGTAGCTGGGCTTGGGTGAATAACCCTGTCAGGAAAGAAATCCCGGCCAGGAGCAGCAGTTTACGACTCATTGGTTATCTTTAATTTGAGTGATTTATTCGCGATGAAGGTAAATAAACATTTTTCAATCTCTATTTTAATTGGGACGAGCGGTTGGGCAGCTATCGTGTTGATAATGATGGCCTGCGGGTCATCGTCGGGGTCTGCGGGAAAAAAAGTATTTTACTACAACGAATCAGATGGTATTGCCACGTTGGACCCTGCTTTCGCCAAGAACAGATCCATTATGTGGGTCGTTCATCAGTTGTACAACACCCTGGTCGAGACCGATAAGGACTTGCATTTTGTCCCTGCCCTTGCCCGCGGGTGGGATGTCAGCGCCGACCGTTGTGTCTGGACCTTCCATCTTCGCACCGATGTATTCTTTCATGACGATCCTGCTTTTCCGGGTGGCAGAGGCAGGCGGCTAACCGCTGCCGATGTTGTCTATAGCTTCAACCGCCTGCTCGACAGGCGTACGGCCAGCAGCGGGGCCTGGATATTCCATGATCGCATCGATACGACGGTAGGCGGGGCTTTCCAGGCGCTGGACGACAGTACTTTCCGGCTGCGGTTGTCCCGTCCTTTCCATCCTATCCTGGGATTGCTGAGTATGGAGTATTGTTCCATCGTTCCTCATGAAGCGGTCGAAGCGTATGGCAAGGACTTCCGCAGTCATCCCTGTGGTACGGGGCCGTTCAGGTTGCGATCCTGGGAAGAAGGGCAGGATCTCGTCCTGCTAAAGAATGAGCATTATTTTGAGAAAGACAGTGCGGGCAGGCCATTACCCTACCTCGATGCCGTGAAGATCACCTTCAATGAAGAGAAGGCGACAGAGTTCCTCCTTTTCCGGCAGGGCCAGCTGGATTTCATCAATGAGATCGATGCGTCTTTCAAGGACGAAGTATTGAACAAGAGAGGGCAACTGAAGGCCGACTGGCAAGGTAAGATAGTGTTGTCCGTCGGGCCTCAGCTTAACACAGAATACCTGGGCATCCTCGTCGACAGCAGCAACCCGCTGGTTCAGCGATCGCCGTTGCGGCTGCGGGCCATACGGCAGGCCATCAATTATGGCTTCGACCGGCGGAAAATGATGCTGTATCTCAAGAATTCCCTTGGACTACCTGCGGAGAGCGGCTTTGTGCCGGCCGGGCTGCCGTCTTTCGATTCGATAAAGGTTAGAGGATATCACTATGATCCGAAAAAGGCGCGCCAGTTGCTGGCTCTGGCGGGTTATGCGGATGGGAAAGGGATTCCGCCGATCAAATTATTGACCATTCCGGTCTATTCCGATTTTGCGAGCTTTGTCGCCCGCCAGTTAGAAGACATTGGGCTGCACATCCAGGTAGAGGTGGTACAGAAAAGCTTACTGTTGGAAGAGACAGCGCAATCCGAGGCTCCTTTTTTCCGCGGCAGTTGGCTGGCCGATTATCCCGATGCCGAAAATTATCTCAGCGTATTCTATTCTCCCAATCCCGCACCGCCTAATTATACCCGTTATAAAGATCCCGGTTTTGACAGGTTATATGAACAGGCGCTCAGGGAGAATGACGATTCGGTGCGTTATGACCTCTACCGGCAGATGGACCAGCGCGTGATCGATGCCGCTCCGGTCGTGCCGTTGTGGTATGACGAGGTGGTTCATCTTATTAACCCAAGGGTACGGGGGCTGGAGACCAATGCATTGAATCTGCTGGAGTTGCGGCGGGTGATTATCAGAACACAATAGATCATAAAATTCATTATCTTTATTTCAGATACTCTCCAATTCCCCATTCTGAGCCTTGTCGATCCTGATTGATCTATCGTATCAACCATCAAACCTGTTCAGAATGAGAAATCTTTACGCTTGCCTGCGGTACTCCGCTTTTGTTTCTACTCTTTTTTTGTTTTTTTCGGCTGCTGCTACGGCGCAGGTCTACACTGCGACGACCCTTGCCGGCGGTGGAACTCAGCCTTATAGCAATGATATTAGTGTTACGAGTGTCGCTCTTACACCGCAAAGTGTATATGCCGATAAGGGTGGGTATATCTATTTTGTCAACGGCAATTGGGTAGTCTTTCTTCAATACGGTGAAGTCGTCACCTTTGCGGGTACCGGTGTGGCCGGTTATTCGGGCGACGGCGGCCCGGCGGTTGGTGCTCAACTGAATCAGCCGTACGGTATCTGCCAGGATCCCAAAGGCAATTTTTATATCGGTAGCCGCGGCGACAACCGCATCCGTATGGTAGGGACTGACGGGAACATCCACACTTTCGCCGGTAACGGTTCGGCCGGCTATACCGGTGACGGCGGCCTTGCTACACAGGCTTCGCTCGAAGGCATTAACGGGATATGGGGCGATGCCAAAGGAAATATCCTTGTCAGCGATTCCATTGCCGGCGTCATCCGAAAGATCGATACCAACGGGATCATCACCACGATAGCGGGTACAGGCACGCCAGGCTACAGCGGCGACGGCGGCCTGGCCAAATCCGCTCAATTGGGACATCCCAATGGCATCGGGGTGGACGCCATTGGAAATATCTACATCGGGGACGATTATGTCAACACGGTCCGTAGGATCGATACCAACGGCATTATCACGACGATTGCGGGAGGCAGCACAACCAGAGGATACTCCGGCGACTATTTTTCTGCGCTGTCGGCTACTTTTGGGAATATTACCAATATTTATGTGAATGACGAGGGCAATGTGTTTATAGTCGATCCGACGACCTCCAGTATCAGGGAATATGGCGTCCATACCGGGAATATCTCTCCTTTCACAGGACCAAACGGTGATACAGAGAACGTGCCGCAGACGTCTGTCTGCCAAAGCTTCCCGAGCGGTCTTTTTTATGTGACCAATAGTAAGTCCAACACGATTGACCAGATTTTGATCGAGATCGGTCTTCCCCTGGCGAGCGATACGATGACTCAATATATCCATGCTCCGTATTTCCCCGGGAATATCACCAATTATTATAACAGCTATATCATATATACTGATACGGCTGCGCTTGACTGGTACCACTTTCCCTCCTTTGTTCCGACCCAGGCCGGTCTCCCGCTGACTAATCTTCCGCAAGGATTATATACCTTCATTGATGCCGTGGATACGGGCTTCCAGCAATACAGTGGGGTGCCTGTCACTCCCCGGCATTTTGAGATCATCGGGCCGAGCGGTGAGGATACCACGACACAGGATGAGGTAGAGCTGTGGTTCCAGTACCAGGATTTCGTAGATTATGACAATTATGTCGCGGCACACAACCTGAACCTTCCGCGGCTAACTACGCTCCAGGGCCAAAATCTGGGCATCTATGCGCGGAATTTCCGGATCGTCGATTTTCACGGCGCCGCCAGCACACCACAGAGTCCCACCGGATCTGTGGAAGTGCTCACTCCTGAGCAGATCGGACCCGATGTCAATTATTATACTTTCCAAAATCTTGGCTACCAGCAAGCTGATGACCTGTATTCTATTATTATCCGGTGCGCGCATGGCTTCAGCAACTTTTACCTGGCTACCGATGGCGCATTTCCGTTGCCGCTGACGCTGCTGTCCTTTACCGGTACGCCGCAAGGTACTGATGCGATGCTGCATTGGACAACGACGAATGAAGTCAATACGCAGACCTTCTTCGTACAACGTAGTCCAGATACGACGGCCTTTGCTACGTTTGGATCCGTCGCAGCGCAGAATACTGCCGGAACCAACAGCTATGGGTATACGGACAAGGGACTGGCGCCGGGCACTTATTTTTACCGGTTGAAGATGCAGGACATTACCGGCAATTATACCTATAGTCCGATCGTGGAGATACCCATCGGATCCATGGGGGTCGGCAGCATCCTGCTGTATCCCAATCCGGCAAAAGACCTGGTGTATTGCCAGCTGCAGGCGAATGTAGCTGAGAACTGTATCCTGCAGCTGACCGACCGTCAGGGGAATATCCTGCAGACACAAGCGACCAGTCTGAACCCCGGTGAAACGACGTTGTCCTTCAATATCGCCACATTGCCGGCCGGCAGCTATTTCATCATAGCGGCGGTGAACGGACAGAAGGTGGTGGAGGAGTTCATGAAGTGATCCGGTGCATGACCATGGGAACGATTATTGCGGAGGTAATAGGTTCAAAGATCAATTATGGAGAATTTACAGGACAACCTGACCGGGGTCAACGGGGAAGGATTTTATCCCAACCGTCCATTGCGTTATCTGACTGCCACGTCTATTGTGGGTGATAAAGTGCACAATCCTGCGGGGGAGCATCTGGGTATCATCAAGGATGTCATGATCGACCTGACGACGGGAACGATCGATTACTTCGTCATTGAATTCGGTGGTTTTCTCGGCATCGGGATCAAATATTTCGCCATTCCCTTTTCGCTGCTAAAGGTCGATCCCGACAACAAACGGTTCTTGTTCGCGCAATCGAAGGAAGAGTTATCCAAAGCGCCCGGGTTCGATATCGATCACTGGCCCGACACGAATATCCATCTCGAGGAAGTGAATGAGTATTGGAATTTTATGGGGTAGGCGGGGCCGCCAGGGCCAGCAATTGCGGGACATTCAGGCACGAGGCCTGACTAAGGAAGTATAATCTTCAGTTTATCCTTAAATGCTTTTTCGAATTTTTCGACCTTGGGCCGGATCACCAGGTAACAATACGGCTGTGAGCCGTGGTTGTTGTAATAGTTTTGGTGATAATCTTCCGCCGGGTAGAACACCGAGAAAGGAGTGATCTCCGTGACGATGGGATTGTCATATGCCTTGCTCTTATCCAGTTCAGCCTTGTAATGTTCAGCCTTCTTTCGCTGTTCTTCATCATGATAGAAGATCGCGCTACGGTATTGGGTACCTATGTCGTTGCCCTGACGGTTCAGCGTGGTCGGGTCATGCGATTCCCAGAACACTTCCAGCAATTCGTCAAAACTGATCACAGAAGGGTCAAAATAGATTTGCAGACATTCGGCATGCCCGGTCGTGCCGCTGCAAACTTCTTCGTAGGTGGGATCGGCGACGGTGCCTCCCGTGTAGCCGGAATATACTTGTAATACTCCTTTCAATTCCTGGAATACCGCTTCCGTGCACCAGAAACATCCGGTGCCGAAGGTTGCTATTTCGGGTTTTACCCCAGAAGGGGTAGTTGCTGCGTCCATCTACCGAAATTAGGAAGAAGAATAGTAAAGTAACCTGATTAATTTTGTAAAGTAACTTTATCAAGTTACCTTCGTATTATGGAAAATACAACTGACCCATTTAACCGGGATATCGAGGTGGCTACGCACCTTCGGATCACGATTCACCGACTGGTCAAGCTTCTCCGCCGTCAGACGAACAGTGACAGCGAGCTGTCATTGACAGAACGTTCCACTATGGGGTCGTTATACAACACTGGCGAACTGTCCGCCTCGGCACTGGCCCAGATGGAAAAGGTAACCACGCAATCAATGTCGCAGATTATCAATCATTTATATGAACTGAATTACATCCATAAGACTCCTTCTGCCGAAGACAAGCGGAAGGTGCTGCTGTCTCTGACGGCGGAAGGCAGGACCTTTGTCGAAGATAGCCGGCAGCGGAAGCAGGAATGGCTGGCCCATGCACTGCACGAAAAGGTCAGCCCCGAGGAAAAGGATCTGTTGATGGAAGCCCTCAAAATTATGACAAAACTCATTGATGAATGAGTCGCCTCCGGCGGCTTTAAAAAAGATATTATGAAACTCCCTACGTTCACTGCTTTTGGCAGCCGCAACTATCGGCTGTACTTCTACGGCCAGTCCGTGAGCCTGATCGGCACCTGGATGCAACGTACCGCCGTCAGCTGGGTCGTTTATACATTGACTCATTCCGCCTTTATGCTGGGCGTTTCGATGTTTTGCACTCAATTTCCGTCCTTCCTTTTGTCCACAGCCGGAGGAGTCATATCGGATAGGTATAATCGCTATAAAGTATTATTGATCACGCAGATTTCCTCGCTGGTACAGTCCGTCCTGCTGGCGGTCCTCGTCCTTATGGGTCACTATACCGTTTGGGAAATATTGGGTATCAGCATTGTTCTCGGAGCGATCAACGCCTTCGATGTTCCTGCGAGGCAGTCACTCGTATATGAAATGGTCGATAACAAGGAACATCTGCCCAATGCCCTGGCCCTCAACTCTATGATGGTCAACCTGGCCAGGCTGGTAGGTCCCGCGATATCCGGCGTAGTGCTGCAAAGCATGGGGGCGGGGGCCTGCTTTCTATTGAATGCGCTGAGCTTTCTGGCCGTGATTGCTTCGCTGCTCAGGATGAGATTGTCTCCTTATGTCAAGACTACGCGGAGCAAGAACGCCATTGGCGAATTACGTGAAGGCTGGGAATATCTTAACCGGACGCCCGCTATCGCCAGGGTCATTCTGCTGTTGGCGGCCATGAGTCTTTTCGTCATTCCTTTTTCCACGTTGCTGCCCATTTATGCAAAGGTCATTTTCCATGGCGATGCCGCCACTTTCGGCTTGATCAACAGCTTTATCGGGTTAGGAGCTATCTGTGGTTCTTTGTACCTGACGTCGGCTAATGCCACTACCGAGATGGGTCGAAAGAAGATCCTGCGGAACAACACGTTGGTCTTCGGCATTGGGCTGATGCTGTTCTCCTATACGTCCTGGTTCCCGGTGGCCATGATCTTTGCCGTCGTGTCAGGCTTCGGCATGATGGCTCAGACGACTATGACGAATACCATCATCCAGACGACAGTCGCTCCCGAAATGCGCGGCCGGGTGATCAGCTATTTCGCCATGGCCTATTTCGGGATGATGCCGTTGGGCGGGCTATTGATAGGTGCTGTCTCGCAATATGCCGGCGCGCCTGAAACCGTGCTCGGATCGGGGATCATGGCGCTCATCCTGTTGGCTATTTTCTGGCGTTACCTGTCGACACCGGGTAGTGGTGAGAATGGCACAGGTGCTGCCGGTGCTTCTAACATAACCGGTAAAGCGGGCGTCACCCGTGAAACGGCTGCGGCCTGACCGGATTGTCCGACGATTATAGAGATATTTTATTTCAACTTTATTTTGTATCTTTATTCCAATGGCATCCACAAAAACTATTATCAAAAAAGCGACGCGCCGCCGGGGTACGGTTTCCCTCACCAAAGTCCGAGAGGCGGTTGACAGTGTATATGCCAGGCATGCCTCCGTCCGCTCTAATCATGGTAAGGTCACACCCAGAACCATAAGGAAGGGTAAAAAAATGAGAGTTACTGTCCTTGCATCCCACTGAGAAGTAACGGGTTCTTCTCTACTATGTCTAGACCAGGTTATAACGATTCAGTTTTTATTAATTGTCCCTTCGATGACGATTATAAACCAATCTTAAGGGCTATCGTCTATGCCATCTACCGCTGTGGCTTTTTCCCCCAAACGGCGTTGGACGAAGATGACGGAACCGAGGTGCGGCTCCTCAAGATCATCCGCAAAATAAGGGGCTGCCGATACGGCGTTCACGACCTTTCCCGCATTGAACTGAATCCGGTAAATTTGCCCCGGTTCAATATGCCCTTCGAACTGGGTGTGTTCTTTGGAGCAAAACATTTTGGGGATACCATTCAAAACCGAAAGAACGCCCTAATATTGGAGCGGGATAAATACGTCTATCAGCAATTCATCTCGGACCTGAATGGTATCGATACCAAAGCTCACAATAACGATCCGGTCACAGCTATGATCAGAGTTCATTCCTGGTTAAATAGTGCCTCCCGCAGAACGAAAACAATTCCAGGAGAAGCACTGTTGCGACGCCAATACAATGAATTCAACGCGCTGCTTCCCGATCTTGCAGCTGAAACAGGCTATACCCTTGATACTCTTCCCTTCCTGAATTTACTTGATATTGTGCAGGAAGTTGTAACCAAACAACTGGCATAGCGATAAGGCTTTTCAATTCCAATGGGTCGATATTTCTCCTTTCTTATGACCTAAGTATGTAAAAGCAGCCTTTCCAATGGCTTTGAACGGAATCTTCACATGCCCGTCCGGCGCTGATGCCCGGTTGCGCTGATTAATGTACCTTTGCTACTCCTAAAAATTGAGGATTGGCCGCATGGCAATACAGGTATGAGAATTTTTCCGGAATCGGCCCCCGTACAGTTGGAATTCGATAAAATCAAGGCCTTGCTGGCAGGGCATTGCAATACGGAATATGCCCGGGCCCGGGCTGAGGATCTTCGCATCCATACCCGCCGGGAATATATTGCGCTGCAATTGCAGCAGACGCATGAGTTCAAGCAGCTGATGCAGAATGGGCAGCATTTTCCCAATGATTATACGCTCAACCTGGCGCGGGAACTGAAATTGCTGGGTATTCCCGGGGCAGTTCTTTCCGGCGAGCAATTTTTGCAGGTCCGGCGGCTGGCAGAGAGTATGCAGAGTATTTTTCGCTGGTTCGACCCGGAGCGGCGCACTACTTATCCGGGGCTCGTGAAGGTCATCGAACCCACGCATTATGAAAAAAGCATCATAACGGCCATCGACGAAGTGCTGGATGAATCAGGGACCGTGCGTGACAATGCCAGCGAAGAGCTGGCGACCATCAGGTTGAGCCTTTTCCGTCGTCGCAATGAGCTGCGCCGGGTTTTCGACCGCATTCTCTCCAAATTGGGTAAGTCAGGTTATGTGGCGGATATCGAAGAGTCTTTTCTCAACGGACGTCGTGTCGTGGCTATTTTCGCCGAGCACAAGCGGCAGATTAAAGGTATTCTCCATGGTGAAAGTGACACCCGGCGTACATCTTTCGTCGAACCCGAGGAAACCATAGAGCTCAATAACGAAGTGTTCTCCCTGGAGCATGCTGAAATAAAAGAGGTCAACCGTATCCTGCGTGAGCTGACGGCCAGGCTTTCAGTACATGCCCCGCTGTTGCAGGTCTGGCACGACATTGTCGGGGAATTCGATTTCATCCGCGCCAAAGCACGTCTGGCGGGGGATATGAACGGTAATTACCCTCAGTTGGTTGACAAGTCGCATGTACTGCTGCGGCAGGCATTTCATCCGTTGCTATATCTCTACAACAGGAAGAACCAGAAGCCCACCATCCCGACGAATATTTCACTCAATGAAAAGGACAGGTTGCTGGTCATTTCCGGCCCCAATGCGGGCGGGAAGACGGTGACCATGAAAACCGTCGGATTGTTGCAACTGATGATCCAGAGTGGTCTGCTGATACCCGTTCATCCTGACAGTGAGATGGGCATCTTCAAACAGCTGATGATCCACATCGGCGATACGCAAAGCCTGGAGTTCGAATTGAGTACCTACAGTTCCCATCTGAAGAACATGAAATATTTCATGGAGAATGCGAATGGCCGGACGCTTTTCTTTATCGACGAACTGGGCAGCGGCAGTGACCCCAACCTGGGGGGCGCCTTTGCCGAAGTCATCCTTGAAGAGCTGGTGCGCAAACATGCTTTCGGAATCGTCACGACACATTATCTCAATCTGAAGGTCATGGCCGGCAAGACCGCCGGTGTCGTCAATGGTGCGATGGCGTTTGACGAGACCAATCTTCAGCCCCTTTATAAGTTGATCATCGGCAAACCCGGCAGTTCCTATACTTTTTCCATCGCCGAACGCATCGGGCTGGAACCGCGGCTTATCCAGCGGGCCAGGACCCTGGTGGACGAAGATCATTTCCGGCTGGACAAACTGCTGAATGCAACCGAACAGGACCTCCGCCAGCTCGAGCAGCGGGAAAAGGAGCTCAACAAGCTGATGAAGGAGAACGAGAAGCTGAAGAAGGAAATGGAAGGGTTGATCCATCGCGAACGCCATGAGCAGCAGGTGGAGATCCTCAAACAGCAGAACAAAATCACCGAAGATCGCATAGAGTACCTCAGGGAAATGGAGCGCAAGCTGCGGCAGATCGTCTTCGACTGGCGCAAGGCCGAGGATAAGAATGAAGTGATCAAGCAGATGCAGGCGTTGCTGTTCAAACAGAATGAAAAGCAGGTCAATGAAAAAGTGCGTAAAAAGTTCGATTCGAAATATACTGAGGTCGGCGGTTCGGCGCAGATCGGCAATAAGGTGATGATGAAAAAGAACCACCAGGTCGGTACCGTCAAGGAGATCCGCGGCAAAAAAGCTGTTGTGCAGGTCGGGTTGATTCCCATTACCGTCGAGCTGGCCGATCTCACGGTCGTACAGGACCGGCCACAGGAGGAGTCGGCGGAATAAGACATTTATTGACTAAGTTTGGCGAAAATAATTCGTTATGCGAAGTCTGTTTTTGTCCGCCTTGCTGTTTGCCGGTCTTGTACCGACGGGCGTTTTCGCCCAGGCTATTACCGACAGTACCCAACAGGTCATATCCGGCCGGGCCAATGACCCGCAGCAGCAGCAGAAACCTTACGTGATCTTCATTTCCTCCGACGGCTTCCGGTATGACCTCGCCGACAAGTATAATGCGACGCATCTGAAGGCCCTGCGTGCCTCGGGGGTGGCAGCTTCGGGGATGATACCGTCCTATCCCTCCGTTACTTTCCCCAACCACTATAGTCTCGCTACCGGCCTGTATCCTGCCCACCATGGTCTGGTAGACAATACCTTTTTGGATGTGCGGAAAGGCAAAGGATATCGCATTAGTGATCGCAAGGCGGTGACAGACAGCTCGTTTTATGGCGGCACTCCTATCTGGGTGCTGGCCGAGCAGCAGAAAATGCTGTCAGCCAGTTTTTTCTGGGTGGGTTCTGAAGCTGCCGTGGACGGCGTGCGTCCGACCTATTATTATCTCTTCAACGATAAGATTGCCTGGGATACGCGGCTGAAGGCTGTAAAGGACTGGCTTACCCTGCCGGAGGCGCAGCGTCCCCATCTTATTCTTTTCTACCTGTCCCAGCCCGATCATAACGAGCATATGTTTGGCCCGGATGCGAAAGAGACCGAAGCGGCGGTACACATGGTCGACGAGTGTATCGGGAAGATGGTACAGATGGTCGACTCCCTTCATCTACCGGTCAACTATGTTTTTGTCAGCGATCACGGTATGGCCGGGGTCGACACGGCGCATGGCATCATCCCTCCCGATATCGATACCGCTAAATTTGCGGTCTCCTATGGCGGCACAATGATACACCTCTATGCCAAGGATCCCACTGCGATCACTTCTACTTATCTATCGCTGAAACAATGGGCGGAAGGATATGATGTGTTTCTGGCCGCCGAAACCCCGGCGCGCTGGCATTATGCGGCAAAAGATGACCGCTATCACCGGATAGGCGATATTATTCTGGTGGCGCACGAGCCAAGAATGTTCTCCAATCACGGGCATGTCAGTGCAGGCGAGCATGGCTACGATAATGCCAATGCGGATATGGGCGCCACCTTCTATGCGTGGGGGCCGGCTTTTCGCCAGGGCGTGGCATTGCCCGCCTTTGAGAATGTCAACGTATACCCACTGATTGCCCGTATTCTGGGGCTGACCATCAGCCAACCGATCGACGGGTCGGCAAAGGTTTTGCAGGGCGCGTTGAAGTGATTAACTTTAGTCAATGCAAAGACGAACTTTTCTTCAATCGGCTTTACTATCCGGGGCAGTAGTGGGTGGCACTCTTCCGCTGACAAGTTCGGCAACTTCTAAAGAGGCAGCCGGTAGTAAGCGGCAGCAATGGTATGAGTTGAGGACTTACCTGTTTGCCAGTGACGCGCAGCGGCAACTGACGGGGACTTACCTGGAACAGGCTTATTTGCCGGCATTGAACCGCGCGGGGATTAAAGAGGTGGGAGTTTTTTCGGAGATAGAAGGTGAGGGGAAATTATTCTTACTGATTCCTTTCAATTCCATCGCATCCTTTATCGGGATCAATGAGAAGCTGGCGCATGATGCGGCATATATGTCAGCAGGCGACGCTTATCTGGCGGCGCAGCCGTCAAGCCCGGCATACGACCGGATCGACAGCTCGCTATTGAAGGCATTCGCACATATGCCGCAAATCGAAGTGCCGGAAAAGAAAGCACGGATATTCGAGTTGCGCCGCTACGAGAGTCCTTCCGAATCAGCGGGGCAGAAGAAAATAGAGATGTTCAATGAAGCAGGCGAGATCGACATTTTTAAAAAAGCAGGCGCCAGACCCGTCTTTTTCGGGGAGACGATGATCGGCCAGCGAAGACCCAACCTGACGTATATGCTTTGTTTTGACGATATGGCGGCGCATGATTCGCACTGGAAGCTGTTCGGCAGCGATCCGGAATGGAAAAGGATCAGTACGATGCCCGAGTATACCGACGCGAAGCTGATCTCCAAGATCACGCGCACGTTCCTGACGCCGACGGGTTATTCCCAGGTGTGACCAATGTTATATTTATATATGGATGCAGTCAAATCAAAACTAATAGATGCGGAGGAGAAGGCCGGGCAGTTATTCCGGGCTGTGGAGGATTCCGGTTTGATCAGCCCGGGAAAATCAGAGAAAGAGATCAATACAGCCATCTTTCAACTGGCCGAGCAGCTTTTCGGAATCAAAAAATACTGGCACAAAAGGATCGTGCGCAGCGGGGCGAATACCTTGCAACCCTACAATGAAAATCCACCCGACCTGGTCGTTCAACAGGATGATATTCTGTTTCTCGATTTCGGACCTGTCTTCGAAGATTGGGAAGCGGATTTTGGCCGAACCTACGTCTTAGGCGACGATCCGGTCAGGCACAAACTCAAAAATGATATCGAGGCGGCCTGGTATGAAGGCAAGGCATGGTTCGATACACAGACTAAGCTGACGGGATCGGATTTTTTTCAGCACATCTCCCATCTTGCCGGGCGTTATGGCTGGACATTCGGGGGCCAGATAGCGGGACATCTGATCGGCCAGTTCCCGCACGAGCGGTTAGATCCGGGCAATTATGAATTATACGTTCATCCGGAAAATCACAACGACATGTTTGCACGCGATGCCAACGGGATGAAACGGAACTGGATCCTGGAAATTCATTTTGTCGACAGGGAAAGGCAAATCGGCGGTTTTTTTGAGCAGTTGTTGACGTAACTTACCGCCATGAATACTCCCGAAAAGAATTTTGCTGCGCTGGGCCTGACGCTGCCACCGGCGCCTGTACCGATAGGGGTTTACAAACCCTGTCTCATTGTCGATGATAAATATCTGTACGTATCCGGTCATGGACCGCTGAGAGAAGACAAGACGCTCATCACCGGCCGGGTAGGGGACGATCTCACAATCGACGAGGGCAAGATGGCTGCCCGTCAGGTGGGACTGGCTATCCTGGCTACAGTGCGGGGACAGCTCGGCAGCCTGGATAAGGTCAAGCGGGTGATCAAGACCCTGGGCATGGTCGGGTGCCCACACGATTTCCAGCAGCATCCCTATGTCATCAATGGCTGTAGTGAACTGTTTGCCCAGGTTTGGGGACCGGACAATGGGGTAGGGGTGCGGAGCGCTGTCGGCATGGGTTCGCTGCCCGGGAATATCCCGGTAGAGATCGAAGTCTTATTTGAATTGCACTAAAAGCCACATTATGTCCCAGGCCTGGTATGAGATAGAAAATGTAGATCAACTCGATACACCCGCTCTTGTCGTCTATCCTGAGCGGGTGCGTGAAAATATCCGTCTGGCCATTGAGATGGTTGGTAGTGCTGACAGGCTGCGGCCGCATGTCAAGACCCACAAATCGCCGGCGGTGACGAGGCTTATGCTGGAGGCCGGTATCAGTCGGTTCAAATGCGCCACTATTGCCGAGGCAGAAATGCTGGCGGGTGAAGGGGCGCCCGACGTGTTACTAGCTTATCAGCCCATCGGACCTAAAGCGGGGCGGCTGGCGACGCTAATCAAAAAATTTCCCGCTACATCTTTTAGCTGTCTGATCGACAATGCCGATGCTGCAGCGGCTATGGCGCAGGTATTCACGGCCACGGGCCTCGACGTTCCGGTCTATCTCGATATCAATGTCGGCATGGACCGTACCGGTATTACGGCTGGTCCGGCGGCCCTGGAGCTTTATCGCACGGCGCAGCGGCTGGAGGGGATCACTCCGGTGGGGTTGCATGCGTATGATGGCCATATCCGCGATACCGATCCTGAACTGCGCAAGCAAAAATGCGATGAGGCTTTTGCGGGAGTGTTCAGCCTGCAGGCGGCTATTGCCAAACCACTCACCATTATCGCCGGCGGTTCGCCGACTTTCCCCATCCATGCCCGTCGTCCGCCACAGATTCAATGTAGCCCCGGGACCTTTGTCTACTGGGACAAAGGGTATGGCGATCAATTTCCCGAACAGCCTTTCTCCATTGCCGCGCTGGTTGTTACCCGTGTCGTTTCACTACGCAGTGATACCCGTCTTTGCCTCGACCTCGGTCATAAATCCATTGCCCCGGAGAATGATCTGACCCGCCGGGTCTTTTTTCTTAACGGCCCGGAGTTGAGGGCTATCGGTCAGAGCGAAGAGCATCTGGTGGTAGAGGCTGCGGCGGGACATCATTATGCCATTGGCGACATTTTTTACGGGGTGCCTTTTCATGTTTGCCCTACAGTTGCCCTGTATGAGCGGGCCATGATCATCGAGGCAGGCCAGTTGACAGGTGACTGGAAAAATACGGCGAGGGACCGGCGACTGACCGTGTAAAAGATTGAGTTCGTCCTCCAAATTCCCTCATTTACCGACTTTAATGCATGGGCTCTCCAGCGGGGAGTAAATTGCAATTTGTTCATTGTCATAGGTATGTAATATTTTTCGACCAAAAAGCAATTTTGTTCGAATAATGAATAATTCAATAATTTTGTTGGGTCACGGGGGAGAAAGGACGCCCGGTATAT
>JAMFSL010000229.1 GCA_026225275.1 Puia dinghuensis | reverse complement strand
TGGGCTACCAATCTTTTAATCCTTGCTTAGTAAAATTCACTACAAAGCGATCTTTTTTTCGGTCATCATCTTACGCAGATTGATCAGGCCATAGCGCATCCTGCCCAGGGCAGTATTGATACTGCAATTGGTCAAAGCGGCGATTTCCTTGAAACTCAGATCGGCATAGTGACGCAGAATGATTACTTCACGCTGATCTTCAGGCAACAGGTCCAGCATCTGCCTTACCCGATCATGGCTCTGACGTTTCATCATCTTGGTGTCAGCACCTTCTTCTGTGAAGTGCAACACTTCGAAAATGTCCCGGTCATCGCTGGTCTTGATCGCCGGCGTTCTTTTGACCTTCCGGAAATGATCGACACAGAGATTGTGCGCGATCCTCATGGCCCAGGGAAGGAATTTACCTTCTTCCGTGTAACGGCCACCCCGGATGGTGTCGATGATCTTGATTAAAACGTCTTGGAAGATGTCCTCGGCAAGGTATTTGTCCTTAACCAGAAAGAGGATGGATGTGTACAGCTTATCCTTATGACGGACGATCAACGCTTCTAGCGCATAAAGATCGCCATCCCTGAATTGGTGGATAAGTTCGTGGTCAGTTTTTTTGCGTAGCAATGTCATAAACTTCTACGGGTTTTAAAGGTGATAGGATATATTTTGGATTTTAAAGATGGTTTGGCTTTTCTGTGTAGAAGTGATCAGTCTATAGGCGTCTTTTGTGTTTGGTTAGGTGATTAACGATATGCACAATTTCTATTCACTTGTGTACAAATAAATCTTGCACTATTATGGATTAAAGATATACAATTTTTGGAATAAACAACATTTTGGGAAATTTTTTGTTTTTTAATTCTCTGTTACACCCCAGAAAGGGTAAAGTAATTACGTATTTTGTCCTATTTGGGTTTTCAAATATAGAAAACAAGTAGGAAATTTCTACCTCTTTCTGTCGCCGATTTTAGTGTACGTTTGTTATAATATATATGGGTAAGTCATCTTCTCCAACCGACGCTATCTTAATTAAAGGAGCCAGGGTTCACAATTTAAAAAATATCGACGTTTCCATTCCCCGCAATCAATTGGTGGTCGTCACCGGCGTTTCCGGTTCTGGGAAATCTTCCCTGACGATCGATACCCTCTTTGCCGAAGGACAACGCCGCTACGCAGAAAGTCTTAGCGCCTACGCCCGTCAATTCATGGCTCGCATGGACAAACCGGATGTAGACTATATTAAAGGACTATGCCCCGCTATTGCCATCGAACAAAAGGTCATCACCCGTACTCCCCGCTCTACGGTCGGTAGTATGACGGAGATCTACGATTACCTTCGCCTGCTGTTCGCCCGGGTAGGGAAGACCTGGTCACCGGTCTCCGGCCGCCTGGTAAAAAAAGATGATGTCTCGGATGTTGTAACAGCCATCACGGCGCTGCCCAAAGGAGACAAAGTACTCCTGTTAACGGTCTTTAAGCAGCATAAGAACCGCGATATAAAAGAAGAACTGAATATCCTTCTCCAAAAGGGATTTTCACGCCTCTATGCCGGCAGCGAAACCCTCCGGATCGAAGATCTGCTGGAGATGGAAGATAAAGCACTGAAAAAGAAATTGCCAAGCCCCAGCCCTTCGGGCGCCAAAAGCTCTGGCGACAGCGGCCCTTCGGCCCCCGGCGACGGCGCATATATTCTTATTGACCGCCTGGTAGCCAAAGACTTCGATGAAGACGACCGTCACCGCATTTCCGACTCGGTAACTACGGCTTTTTATGAAGGCGAAGGCGAAATGCACCTGGAAATCAATGGCGATCAACGCCTTACCTTTTCCAACCGTTTCGAAATGGACGGCATCACCTTCGAAGAGCCCGTTCCTAATCTTTTCTCCTTTAATAATCCCTATGGTGCCTGTCCAACCTGCGAAGGCTTCAGTCAGGTGCTGGGCATCGACGCCGATCTCGTGATCCCCGACAAACGACTCAGCGTTTATGAAAGCGCCGTCGCTCCATGGAAGGGAGAAAAATTGGTCTGGTGGCGCGACCAGTTCATCAAAGCCGCCAAAAAATTCGACTTCCCCGTTCACAAGCCGATCCTCGACCTGACGAAACAACAATACAAGATCCTCTGGGAAGGCAATGAATACGCCCAGGGTATCAACGAGTTCTTTGCGGAAGTCGAACGTAACCTATACAAAGTACAATACCGCGTTCTATTGTCCCGCTACCGCGGCCGCACCGCCTGCCCCGAATGCAAGGGCTACCGCCTGCGGAAGGAAGCACTGTATGTGAAGATCGCCGATCGCCATATTGGCGAACTCTGCGAAATGCCGGTCCGGGACCTCGCCGTCTGGTTCGACGACCTGATCCTGGCGCCCCATGAACAACAGATCGCCAAAAGGATCCTGATCGAAATCCACCACCGCCTGCGTACACTATTAGACGTTGGTCTCGGCTATCTCACTTTATCCCGTCTCGCCAATAGCCTCAGCGGCGGCGAAAGCCAGCGTATCCAGCTGACACGCGCACTCGGCAGTAATCTCACCAATTCGCTGTATATCCTCGACGAGCCTTCTATCGGGCTCCATTCCAGGGATACCGAACGGCTGATCCGCGTGCTGAAAGAGCTGCGCGATCTGGGAAACACGGTCGTCGTCGTCGAACATGACGAAATGATGATGCGTGATGCGGATTATATCATCGATATGGGGCCGCTGGCCAGTCACCTCGGTGGCGAAGTGGTGGCCGCCGGTAACTATGATGCACTCGTCGCCAATGAAGACAGCCTGACGGGCAAATACCTCAGCGGTGAGCTTGGCATCCCGGCACCCAAAAACATTCGGAAATGGACCCGTTCGCTGATCGTCGAAGGCGCACGGCAGAATAACCTGCAGGATCTGACGGTCGAATTCCCCCTGGGAGTCCTCTGTGTCGTCAGCGGTGTCAGCGGCAGCGGCAAGACCACCCTGGTCAAACAGATCCTTTACCCGGCCCTGCAAAAGATAAAAGGCGAACCCGGTGATAAGGTAGGCCTCCATAAAGCGATCAAAGGCGATATCGACACGGTCTCCCAGGTGGAGATGGTCGACCAGAACCCTATCGGCAAATCTTCCCGCAGCAATCCCGTCACCTATATCAAGGCTTATGACGAGATCCGTGACCTCTTCTCTCGCCAGCCGCTCAGCAAGATGCGCGGCTTCCAGCCCAAACATTTTTCCTTCAACGTCGACGGAGGACGTTGCGATACCTGCAAGGGCGAAGGCGAACAGGTCGTCGAAATGCAATTCCTGGCCGATGTCCACCTGACCTGCGAAATATGCGGCGGCCGGCGGTTCAAGGAAGAGGTCCTGGAAGTCACCTACCACGAGAAAAATATCTGGCAGATTTTGGAGATGAGCGTAGACGAAGCTCTGGACTTCTTTAAAGATGAGAAGGATATCCTGCAGAAGATCCGGCCGCTGAGCGATGTCGGTCTGGGATATGTCAAGCTGGGCCAGTCCTCTGATACACTGTCCGGCGGTGAAGCCCAACGGGTCAAGCTGGCCTCCTTCCTGGGAAAAGGCAGGGCGCAGGGCCACATCCTTTTTGTCTTCGACGAACCGACCACCGGACTTCACTTTCATGATATCCGTAAGCTCCTGGCCTCCTTCAATGCGTTGATCGAACAAGGGCATTCCATTCTCGTCATCGAGCACAATACCGACGTCATCCGTAGCGCCGACTGGGTCATCGACCTCGGCCCCGAAGCCGGCGACGGCGGCGGTACATTGGTATATGCAGGGCCGCCGGCAGGATTGAAAAAAGTAAAAGAAAGCTATACCGGTAAATTCCTGAACTGATCTGTCCGAGCCTCCTTAAAAGTGAGAGAGCCGGGTTGTACCCAGCTCTCTCAAAAGATAACGCCATTCATAAACAACTGCCTTTCTATTGGCCGATTAATTCCATCCTCCACCGAGGCTACGATACAATTCCACTTCTGCACTTAACTGTCCTTTCTTTATCGATGCTAATTCCAATTCGCTTTGTAATACACTGCTCTGCGCCGTAATCACCTCCAGGTAATTGGCCATCCCGTTGCGGAACAGACTGTTGGCATTGATGATAGCCAGCTTGAGCGTGTCTACCCGGTTGGCCGCGACGACCTGCTGTTCTTTCAGCTTGTTACGTTGTGCCAATGCATCAGAAACCTCGCCTACCGCCACCAGTACCGTTTGCTTGAACTGGATCACTGTCTTCTCCCTGTCCACTTCCGAAATTCTATACGCCGTCTTCAGCTTTTTCCGGTCGAATACCGGCGCTGTCAAACCGCCGATGACCTCGCCAAACAGCGATCCTGGTATGTTGAACCAATTCTTGAAAAGATAGTTGTCCCAGCCACCTTCCGGTGAAATCACCAGTGCGGGATAGAGCGACGCTTTATTGATGCCCACGTTGGCATTCGCAGCCGTCAGCGCCAGCTCTGAGTTCTGTACGTCGGGACGGCGACTGACCATTGACGCCGGTATACCGGATGACAAGGTATCACGCAAGGCCACCTGGTCCAGCGTCGTATTGCGCAGGATCTTGTCAGGAAGACCTCCTGTCAGGATACTCAAAGCGTCCTCCTGCAACAAAACACTTTGCTGCAACTGCGGGATGAGCTCGGCCGCGGACAGTTCCTGTGCTACAGCCTGCTGAACACCTAACGCTGTCACCTCTCCTGCGTTGTATTGCAACCGGATGATGCGCAGGGTGCTGTCATTGAGCGCCAGGTTATTTCGGGCAATCCCCAGCTGCGCATCCAGCATCAGCAGGTTATAATACCCTTCAGCCACACTGGCTACGATCCTGGTTTGCAAAGCCTTCCTCGCTTCTTCCGTTTGGAGATATTGCGCCAGCGCCAGGGACTGCTTGTTTTTAATTTTTCCCCAGATATCCGCTTCCCAGGACAGGCTTACGTTGGCATTATAGTCGTTGAGATACTTCGAATTGAGGAAGTCATTGGCCGTTATCCCATTGAGACTTTGTGAACCGGGACGGGTCAGCGTTGCGACCGCCGACGCATTGACATCCGGGTAATATCCCAGCTTGGCCTGCCCCAGCGTATACTGGGCAGATCTTATATTCTGCAGCGCGACCTGCATGTCATAATTCCGGATGATCGCGCTGTCGATCAACTGCTGCAGATCCGCATCCGCAAAGAAGCTCTTCCACGGCAGGCTGGCTATGCTGGTCGTATCTGCTCCCGCAGTCGTCGCACCCTTTGTCGTCGCAGTCGTACTGTCCGCGCCCCTGAATGCTACCGGCAGCGGGGCCGCCGGGGTCGCCACGTCTTTTGAAACCTTACAGGCTCCCAGCCCCAGAACAAGGGCAAAAGCGGCTGTTTTTATAAAAAGCGATCTCATAATGTTATTATATTATTTATAATTCCTGTCTATTTATGCTTACACTTCCAATGCGGGTATAGGACCAAGAGGCTGAGGATGAGTTTCTATCGCCCGTTTGCCGATCCATTTCTCCTGCAGATACTGGAAGATGATGAACAGCACCGGTACGATAAAGACCCCGAGCAGCACCCCTGTCAGCATCCCACCGACCGCACCGGTACCAATGCTCCGGTTGCCGAGCGCAGCGGCGCCCTTGGCGCGCATCAGCGGCATGAGCCCTGCTATAAAGGCGAAAGAGGTCATTAGGATGGGCCGAAGCCGGAGCCGGGCCGCTTCCATCGCTGCATCCACCAGCGTCATACCGTGATGTCGTCTTTGTACGGCGTATTCCACGATCAGGATCGCATTCTTACACAGCAGACCCACCAGCATGATCAGGCTCACCTGGACATAGATATTGTTGTCTATACCAAAAATCTGCAGGAAGACAAACACCCCGAATACACCGGCAGGGATGGATAAAACGACCGCAAACGGCAGGATATAGCTTTCATACTGCGCCGCCAGCAGGAAATAGATAAATACCAGGCTCAGGACGAAGATGAAGATGATCTGCGAACCCGCAGCCTTTTCTTCCCGGGTAATACCCGTATATTCATAACCCCATCCCCGCGGCAACACCTTGGCAGCCGTTTCATCGATGGCCTTAATCGCATCACCCGTACTATATCCCGGCTTGGGAACCCCATTGATCGTCGCCGAATTGTAAAGGTTATTATGGCTTACTGTCTCCGGCCCGTATACCTTTCTTAAAGTGATCAATTGATTCACTGGGATCATTTGACCCTGGTTGTTCTTGACATAGATACCCGTCATCGACGCTTCATTGTTTCTGTATTGTATATCAGCCTGAGCCATCACGCGGTAGTATTTGCCAAACCGGTTGAAATCGCTGACGAAACTGCTACCATAGTAGATCTGCATCGTCTGCATCAGATCGGCGACGGACACACCCATCTGTTTCGCTTTGTTGTCGTCCACATCCATCATGTATTGAGGATTGCCCGACGCGAACGTAGTGAAGGCATAAGCTATTTCCGGACGTTGCATCAACGCACCGATAAATTGATTGGACATCGCGCTCAACCTGTCCATTGATCCATTGGTCTGATCCTGCAGCGAGAACTCGAAGCCAGCCACGTTACCAAAACCCTGGATGGTCGGGAAGGTAAAGAAGAAAGCATGGGCATCTTTTACCTGCTGAGCGACCTTCATCGTCAACAGTCCACTGACGGTACCAATGTCTTTTATCGGACCCCGCTCATCCAACGGCTTCATCCGAACGAAACCAGCGCCATAAGGAGAGGCATTGGCATTGGTGATGAAGTTCAGCCCTTCCACGTTATACCTTCTGTCGGTGACGGGATCGGCCTTGATGATGCTGTCGATCTCTGCAACGGCCTTGTGCGTCTTGTCCAGACTGCTGCCGGGAGGCGTATTCACGGCATACAGGATAAAACCCTGGTCCTCTGTGGGAATAAAGCCGCTAGGCGTCCGTTGCATGATAAGATAGGCGCTCCCTGCAAGAACAACAAGCGCGACGACGGTGATCCACTTGTGACGGAACAGAAATTTCAGACTCGCCGCATATTTATTGGTCATGGATTTAAAACCCACGTTGAAGGTGGTAAAGAACCGGGCCCCAAAGCCCTTCCTCTTTCCATGTTCATCGACGGAATGAAGATCTTTCAGGAAGATCGCGCACAGCGCAGGGCTCAATGTCAGGGCATTGACAGCCGATATGAAGATGGCGATAGCCAGCGTATACCCGAACTGCCGGTAGAATACACCCGTCGGACCCTTCATAAAGCCCACCGGAATGAACACCGCAGCCATTACCAGCGTGATCGAAATAATGGCGCCAGAGATCTCACTCATCGCTGTTAACGTGGCTTCCTTCACCGGCAATCCCGTACTTTCCATTTTTGCATGTACGGCTTCTACCACCACGATGGCGTCATCCACCACGATACCTATCGCCAGCACCAGGGCGAACAGGGTCAGCAGATTGATGGTAAATCCAAATACCTGGAGGAAGAAGAACGTACCAATGATGGCCACCGGCACGGCAATGGCAGGGATCAGCGTGGACCGGAAATCCTGCAGGAAGATGAATACCACAATAAATACCAGGATAAAGGCCTCTATCAGTGTATGTTTCACCTGATCGATTGAAGCATCCAGGAATTCCTTGGAGTTGAACATAATAGTGGTATGCAAACCCTTGGGTAGCTGCTGTGAGAACCGGTCAAGCAAGTTTTCTGCCTGCGTCAGGATGTCATTGGCATTGGAGCCCGATAGCTGCTGGATGGCGATACCGGTAGTAGGATGACCGTTCAGCGTGCTGTTCGACGAGTAGGTATATGAACCGAATTCCACCCGCGCCACATCTCTCAACCGTACCACGGAGCCATCGCTGTTGGACTTGACGATGATATTCTCATAGTCCTCGTTCTTGTTCAGCTTGCCCTTGTATTTCAACACGTATTCGTAAACTTCTTTGCTGCTCTGGCCGAGACGGCCGGGCGCTGCTTCCAGGCTTTGATCCTTGACGGCATTGGTCACTTCGATCGGGGAAAGGTTATTGGCCATCAACCGATCCGGCTTCAGCCAGATGCGCATGGAATAATCCTTGGTACCGAATGGCTGGGCATCGGCGACGCCAGGTATACGCTGAAGCTTCGGGATCAGGTTGATCTTCGCGTAGTTCTGCAAAAAGGTCTCATCATAGCTACTGTCGGTTGAGTAAATAGCGACGAACATGATGATGCTGTTCTGCTGTTTCTGTGTGGAGATACCTGCCTGGATGACTTCCGCAGGGATCTGGCTCGTGGCCTTCGAAACACGGTTCTGCACGTTCACCGCCGCGATATCGGCGTTAGTACCTTGTTTGAAAAAAACCGTCAGCGTCATAGTGCCATCGTTGCTGGAGTTGGAGGTCATGTAAGTCATGTTCTCCACGCCATTGATGGCTTCTTCCAGCGGGGTGGCGACGCTACGGGCGACGACTTCAGCATTGGCGCCGGGATAAGTGGCTGTCACTACTATGCTGGGCGGCGCAATATCCGGGAAAAGTGAGATGGGCAGGGTAAAGATGGACAACCCTCCCAGTATAAGTAATATGATAGACACGACCGTTGATAAAACCGGCCTTTCAATAAATCTCTTTAGCATAAAATAGAACTGTTTTTTTATATTCTAATCCTGTCTGCGGTCTGTCCCTTCAAAACATTACAAAGGCATCACCTTCAACAGGCTGTCGGCGGATAATACCTGCGGGCTGATCACCGCGCCATCCGTGAGACGATCCATACCGGCGAACACGATCTTGTCACCGGGCTGTACGCCTTTATCTACTAAATAGTAGTCGGTCGTTTTTCCGACGATGTGCAATTGCTTGCCGACAACCTTGCTGCTATCGCCAACCACGTATACAAAGATCCTGTCCTGTATTTCGTAAGTGGCTGTCTGCGGCACAGGCAAAAGACCGGAATTGGCCTGGGGAATCCTGATCTTTCCGGTAATCCCGGAGCGAAGGAGACGTTCTGTATTGGGGAAAGTAGCACGAAACGTTATCGCTCCGATGCTCCTGTCGAACTGTCCTTCCATCAATTCGATCTTGCCTTTTGAAGCATAGATACTTTTATCGGCGAGTTGAAGCTCTACAGGCGGTAACTCCTTGATCTTCTCATCGATAGTCTTGCCGGGAAACTGATTGGTGAACTTTAAGAAATCATTCTCACTCATCCCAAAATAAGCATACACTACTTTTACATCCGAGACGAGCGTCAGCGGCTGTGCTTCACCTTTACCTACAAGGGCGCCGACCTTAAAGGGAATGCGACCGATATAACCACTGACCGGAGCCTTTATCAACGTATAACCAAGGTTGATGCCTGCATTGTTTCCGGCAGCCTCGGTCTGGGTGACTTCTGCTTTGGCTGCATCATAGGCTGCCTGCGCTGCCTTTAATTGCACATCCGAGATCACATGATTGTCGACCAGCGGTTGCAGGCGGTTCACTTCGATAGCCGCTTTTTCCCGGTTGGCCTTCGCAGCGCCTACATTCGCCTGGGCATTGTTTACCTGTTCGTCATAAGGCCTGTCATTGATCTTGAACAAAGGCTGACCCTTGGTCACATAAGCCCCTTCTTCCACATAGATCTTATCAAGATAGCCGCTGACCTGCGGACGGATCTCTACATTGGTCGTGCCTTCCACATTAGCCGAATATTCGAGATAGGTGGTGGCAGGCGCGGCATTCAGCGCCACAACGGGCAGGCTCTGAGGCGGCGGGGCAGCCTGGGTGCCCTGGACTTGTGAACAGCTGCTCAGTTGGGCGGCAGCGACGATTGATAAGGCGATGATAATCAGATACTTTCTCATAACTAACATTATTAAATTGTTTAATGGCGTTAACTTAAACGGCCAAAAAATGAGGCTAAAATCCCCTTTATGACATTCGGCCAGGTCATAAAAGGACATAAAACTGTTTTTTCTTTTTCAGATGGCGACTTTCGCTTTAATCGTTAGCGACAATCGTTGCTTTCTTCGGCAACAATGGTTGGAGTACTAGTTTCGTAGGGATCGGGTGATGCCTGTGATGGCATCTTTTAAAATCTGGCGGTTTATTTCATCAGAGGTTCCTTTCCTCACGATGTTGATAGAGATTAATCCGTGTATGATAGACCAGTAAGTGTAATATTTGGTACAAACCCGGTCATCTTCCGTGTCCTCAATGCCCATCACCTTGGCGATAGGCACAGCCGCAATATCATAGGGTGTGGTCCCGGCGGGTAATAACTCATCCATAATGCAACAGTTGACCTCTACGCCGAACATCAACTGATAATACTCCTTTTCCTCGAAGGCAAAGTTCCAGTAGGCAAGCCACAGCGCTTCGATCTGTTCGTCAAGATCTGTATGCTGGGCGGCCGCCTCCTTCATTCTGCAAGCGAGGAGCATAAATCCTTTTTTGGTCAGTTCCAGGAGGATGGCTTCCTTGTTGGCGTAATATTCGTAGATAATAGGGGCCGTGTATTCTATTTTGTCCGCGATCTTACGCATACTCAGAGCTTGCCAGCCTTCCTCTTTGACGATCTCGTGAGCTGCATCCAGGATATTTCCCCGGGTGTTCTCCTTTAATCGGTGAATTCTCTCCTTGCTTCCCATGTTGCTCCTTTACCGCCTTAAATAATTTAACAGCGTTAGACAAAATTAGAACTTAATTTTATTCCACCAAAGAAATTTTTGCCGTCGCCGTCATCCGTCACCCGATCCTCACGTCGCTTATTCCGATCTCAAACTCACTACCGGATTCATTAGAGCGGCCCTAATGGCCTGGAAACTAATCGTTAACAACGCTATCGCAAAAGCCCCGACTCCCGCTAAAATGAATATCCACCACGCCGAGAAGATATTGATCCGGTAATGAAAATCATTCAGCCAGTGGTGCATCAGGAAGAACGACAGCGGCGTCGCCATCAGGAAAGCGATCCCCACCAGCCACAGGAAATCCTTCGATAGCAGGCTCACGATACCCCCAACGCTCGCCCCCAGTACCTTCCGCACTCCAATCTCCTTGGTCCGCTGTACAGTACTGTATGAAGCCAGTCCCAGCAACCCGAGACAGGAAATAAAGATGGCCAGCACAGAGAAATATAGAAATAGCTTCCCAAATCGGTCTTCTGCCCGGTATTGACGATCGAACATGTCATCGACAAAGAAATAGCTGAATGGCCGGTAAGGAATGACCGTATGCCAGGACCGCTCGATTCCCGCGATGGTTCCTTTGAGATCCGTCGTCTTCAACTTCACCGATATCTGGTCGCAACCCTGAGGCTCGATCCTCAGACTCAACGGTCGGATCTCTTGCTGCAGGCCCTCGTAATGAAAATCTTTGACGACCCCGATGATCTTGCCCTTTCGCCCCCATTGGGAAAAGTCCCTCCCCAACGCATCCTGGGGCGAATGATAACCCAGCATCCGCAGCGCGGCTTCATTCAGGATCATCGCCTGTGTAGTGTCCGACCCGAATGCCCGTGAAAAAATCCGGCCTGCTAACAGCTTCATCTGGTATTGTGGGATATAGTCAAAATCTACAAAAAAGAGATCGGGACTACACACCTGCATCTCCCCCTTCTGGTTCTGGATGATTGAATACGCATTCATCGCCCCGCTGCCGGGCGTACTGGACGACATCGCCGTGGAAATGACCCCTGGTAATCGCCGGATATCCTCCGCCAGCGCGTTCCGGTGATCGTCTCCGTGTGTATCCAACACCAGCTCCTGGTCTTTGGAGAAGCCCAGCTCCTGGTGTCTCATATAGTTAAGCTGTGAACCGACCAGCAAAGTGGCGACGATTAGCCCGATGGAGATCGTGAATTGCGAGATCACCAGCCCTTTTCTCAACAACAATCCCTTGACGCCACTTGAGAAACGTCCCTTCAGCACCACGATCGGCTGGAATGACGACAATACCAGGGCCGGATAGAGACCCGCCAGTACCCCGATGCCGACGCCGATCAATAGCAGCGTTCCGATATAACCCGGATGATAGAAGATCCCTGTGCTGATAGTCTTGCCCGCAAGGAAATTGAAGCTCGGCAGCAATGCGGCACACAGCAAGACCGATAGGATGAAGGCAATCAGACACAGGATCACCGATTCGCCCAGGAACTGGGCCGTTAGCTGCTGCCGTTCCGCTCCGATCACCTTCCTTATTCCCACTTCCCGCGCGCGCTCTGTCGACCGGGCCGTTGTTAGGTTGACGAAATTGATGCCCGCGATCAGGAGAATAAAGATCCCGATAATGCTAAAGACGTATACATTCGTCATGCTGCCGCTCGCTGTCCCGCCCCGCGTCGATTTGAGATAGACATCCTTCAACGGCTCGAGGATATAGGTATAGGTCTGATTTTCCTCTTTCATGAACTTGCCGATATGGTTAACGAGGAAAGCCGGAAACTTCTTTTCTAACGCCTGTGCGTTGGTGTTGGGTTTTAGCAGGAAATAGGAAAAGTCGCCAAACCCGCCCCAGTTTTGATCCCGGTTGGAATCATCCCGGCCCGAATACATCGCCACCAACATATCTTCCTTCAGTTCGGTATTTTCCGGCATATCTTTCATGACACCCGTAACCGTCGCCTGTAGATTCTGATCAGTAAGGATCAGGTGCTGACCCATTGGATCGGCGGAGCCGAAATATTTCTTTGCAGCCGTCTCCGACAATACGACATCGTACGGCTGACTTAGCGCTGTCACCGGATCGCCTTTCAGGAGCGGAAAATCAAAGATCTCGAAGAAGGTAGAATCTGCGAACGCCATATTGCTTTCCTGGATTTTAACCTCCCCGCGCCGGACCAGAACACTACCCGGAGAAAACCTGATCTGCTTATCGATCTCGGGGAAATCCCGTTTCGCGGCAACTGGCATGGCCGGTGCCGCAACGCCGAAGTGCAGCGTCTCCGACGGATTGACGATATCCGTTACTACCCGGTATATGCGGTCGCCTTTCGAATGGAAATTATCATAGCTCAACTCGAACTTCACATAGAGGAAGACAAGGAAACAGGCCGACATCCCGATCGTAAGGCCCAGAATATTCAGAAAGGAGAAACCCTTGTGCCGCCAGAGATTGCGGAAGGCTGTGCGCAGATAATTTTTGAGCATAAAATATGATGATTTTGGGCGTAGCCTAAAAGACCCGGTTTCCGCGAAAATGTTGCATCCTTATTCAAGCTCCGATCGGGACCCGAAGCTCATTCGGCCCTAAGACTCCTGACCGGGTTCACCAGCGCCGCCTTGATCGCCTGCCAGCTCACCGTCGCCAGCGCAATGGCGAGCGCAGTCACGCCCGCAAGCACAAAAATCCACCAGTACGAGCCGATCCGATACGCAAACCCGCTTAGCCATCCATGGACAAAGAACCAGGACAGGGGCGCCGCCACCAGGAAAGCCCAGCCTACCAGCACCAGGAAATCCCGAGATAAAAGGTACACGATATTTCCCACCGAAGCGCCGACCACCTTTCGGACCCCGATCTCCTTGGTCCGCTGGACGGTACTATAGGCCGCCAGGCCCATCAACCCCAGGCAACTGATGAAGATCGCCAGCACGGCGAAATTCAGGAACAGCTGCCCGAAATGCTGTTCGCTTCGGTATTGCCGGTCGAAAAATTCATCCAGAAAGTAATAGCTGAATGGCCGGTCTCCCAGCATCTGCTTCCATTTGTCCTCCACGGCGGCCAGGGTCTGCGCCACCCGGTGGCCATCGATGGTAGCGGTGATCAGGTCACAATTTTTCGGGCCTACGGTCAGCGTTATCGGCTGGATAGGATCCTGCAGGGACCGGGTATGAAAATCCTTCACGACACCAATAATAGTACCGGTCCTGCCCCACTGGTCGAATCGCTTTCCTACAGCCTGTGAAGGCGAGGTAAAACCGAGCTGACGAACCGCGGTCTCGTTCACGATCGTCGCATGGGTGCTATCCGTGCCAAATGCACGGGAAAAATCCCGGCCGGCGATAATAAGCATATGCAATTGGACAAGATAGTCGTAATCGACTATATAGGGCAAAAGAGTAATGGATTGCATGTCACCCCGGTTATTCTCGAGCTGGACGGTTTCAGGATCGTATCCCCTCCCCGGCGAAAAATTCGATAGGGTCGAGGACTGAACGCCGGGTATTGATGCCAGTGCCTGCTTGAACGCCAGCTTTGCCGTATCATCCCGTGTATCCATGACAAGCTTTTGTTCCTTATTAAAGCCAAGGTCCTGGTTGCGCATGTAGCTCAGCTGAAAATAGACCACCAGCGTAGCGATCATCAATCCGATGGCGATCGTGAACTGGAAGATGACCAGCCCCTTGCGTAGCATGATCCCCCGGGTCCCTGTGCTGAACTTCCCTTTTAGCACTGCTACCGGCCGGAAGGATGACAGCACCAGCGCCGGATATAAACCTGCAAATAATCCGATCAGCACGGCAATCGCCAGCAGTATCACCAGATACTGCGGCCGCGTAAATATTCCCTCGCTGACATCCTTCCCCGCCAGCTGATTGAACAGCGGCAGCATCAGCGCGGACAAACCCACTGCGAATACATAAGCGATCAGGCATAAAATGATGCTTTCCCCGATGAACTGTGCCGCCAGCATCGATTTTCCCGCCCCCACCACTTTGCGGATACCCACTTCCTTGGCCCTTTCCACGGAGCGTGCCGTAGTCAGGTTGACAAAGTTGATCCCCGCGATCAATACAATGAAAGCGCCGATGATCGAGAAGATATACACGTTGCCGATATGCCCGTTCTTCGAATCGTCACGCGTGGAGTAAAGATAGACGTTGCGTAGCGGCTCCAGCAGTAGAGTGGGAATCTGCTCGGTCTGACGCATGGCTGCCCCGCCGAATTGATCCAGGTAGGCCGGGAACTTGGCTTGAAGGTGGGTAGCGCTGGCGCCCGGTTTCAACAGGATATAAGCGCTCCAGCTATAATTATACCACTGATGATCGAGACTGGAATCCGCTCCCTGGAACGTAGCCAGGGAGATAATCATCGTCGCCTTCAAATGTGAATTCTCGGGGATATCTTTCATGATCCCCGTAACTGTACACGGATGTTTGCCGCGGGTCATGAGCAGCACCTTACCCATGGGATCGTCATGCCCAAAAAACTGTTTTGCTGTCGACTCGGAAAGCACCACGTTCTGTGCCCCCGAAAGCGCCGTTTTGGGATCGCCTTTGATCAGTTGAAAATCGAATAGCCGGAAGAAATTCGTGTCGGCCATGGCCACATCGTTGGTTTCGAATACGTCCTTGTCCCGGATGACCATCCAGTTATCGCCCAGGCTGACACGCGTCGTCATTTCGATCTCCGGCAAATGTGCCTTCATGCCGATAGTGGCAGGCACCGGCGGATTACTGAAATGCTGCAACCCGGTTGGAGTTTGCACATCGCTCACGATCCGGTAGATCCTGTCAGCTTTGCTATGGAACGAATCATAGCTCAATTCGAAAGTCACATACAAAAAAACCAGGAAAAAGGCGGCCATACCCACCGTTAGCCCAACGATATTGAGCATCGAAAATCCCTTATGCCGCCAGAGATTGCGGAAAGCAACGCGGAGATAGTTTTTGATCATTGGCCTGGGTTATGTTGGCGAATGACCACAAACCCGGTGCCCCATTGTTTCACCCTGAAAATCAACCCGCTGAAGAAAATGCGCTAAAAAAGTGTCCGTTTTCGATACACCGACCGTCCGCTTAAGGCAAGCCATCTAAGCTACTATAGCTGAACAAATACCCCCTTGAATTTAAAAAACACGACTGCGTTGCTCAGTAATTGCGCGACTATCCTGATCTTTTCACCCTCAGTGCTAATCTTTAATTCCATTTGGATCATGGTGTTTTCTTCGGGGTTAATAACTGACAAAAATTTAAGATCCTGACCCAACACTAATCTGATTTTCATGTCAGTCCAGGCTTCCACAACCTCCTTTACCATCTGCATCATGTAAACTCCTGGCAAAACCGGGCGACCGGGGAAATGCGCTTCAAATATCGGATGCAATGGGTTGAGTTTAATATTGGCTTTTACAATATCCGCCTCTGTTATTGGATACGTAAAGGAAAAAAGCTCGTTTTGTGACATTATCTTTCTATCTTTTTTAACCCAATGGTAAAATTAAAGTTTTTGTGCGATATGCCGATCGTATCAGGAACACCATTAGAATCGTCCTTCGTTATAGCCTGGACAATTGGTTTATGAGGCGACGAAATTTCCATGATTTTCATTTCGGTGCCCTTTAAATCGGTAATGTAGCAGAACGATCCTTTTGGCTTAGGAAAAATGTAATACAGGTTATAATCGTCCTTCCGTAAATATGCTGATTTGTAATCTTTTTGCGGCAGAATTATTAATTCGAAATCCTTTTTTAGCGTTTTTATCACTGCATTTTTATTCATCTGCTTAACCACGTAAAATACCTTAAAGCCTCCATCGGGGCTAAAAGCAAAGTCGAAGAATTTATATCCCATCTCGGTAGAGAACACCATTCTTATAGTACTATCGGGCAATGTTTTTATCAACAGTAATCCGCTTAGGTGATGCCCTACCACATCAATTTCAGCTTTATAAAGCGCGTTTTTAAAATTTGGCTTAAACTTTTGCAGGTCATTTATATCTCCCGTGGCTGGTTGCAGGTTTTTATAAACCGACGAACACCCAGCCAGTAAAAACATGCAGCTACTTAATAGTAAATATCGCATCGGGAATATTGGCGTTTATTTCTCTGTTTGTAAAACGGATAATGGTATTATCACCCGAATTCTCGTTCATTTCAATTGTAGTCGCCTCATAATCACTTTTATCTATGATCACATCGATGGTCTTAAAAAACTCCTTCAGGGCTTTGCTTGCCGGCGACAGCTCAATCAGATAGGTATTTTTATTTTCGTATGCTTTGGTAATAAAATCAGGGTTACTAAAAACCGATCCCTGGACACAATCAATAGTTATTTTATTGATCTGATTAAACAGCTTACTGGATTTAGTTGAAACTTTATTTTCTTTTTGCCCATCCTTGATATACATATTGTCTTTATTCAGGATCATCAAATATTCAAATGGCGTGTGATATTCCATGCGAAGCATGTTTTCTCTTTTGAACCAAAACTTTCCTTTCGATACAATCTTCTCCGATAGCATGCTTAGATTTTTTTCCTGCACAAAATCGCTTTTAATGGTCTCGGTTTTCCCGGCAATCATTGCAAACTGCTCTTTAAATTTAGGCAGGTCGGCAACAGGAACGTATCCGGCAGGTTGAGCTATTGTGGCAATTCCGGATATCAATATGGAGATTACTAATATTATTCTATGCATATGCTTGCAAATTTAACATTTTATCCAGCCTTACTATCGCATATCCATTTGCCTGGATATGATTTATTATGGCAGGGAGCACCGATACGGTTGCGTCGCTCGTGTCGTGAAACAAAAAAACCGCACCTGGTTTTATTTTGCTGATAACTTTATTTAACAGCCTTTTTTCGTCTTTTATTACTGTATCCATTGAACGCATACTCCAGCCAACCGGTGTATAATTGCCCCGGACAATCGCTTTCTTGAGGCTGGGATTAGTAACCCCATAAGGTGGCCTGAATAGCTTAGGCGTTTTACCAATTATATTACTCACTTCCTTATCCATCATACGCATATCAGCCAGCATTTTTTTCGGTGAGAACATATCGAACCAAAAATGATGAGAAAAAGTATGATTACCGATAAGGTGACCTTCGTCGTAAACCTGCTTGAATATCGCCTGGTTTTTGATTACATGACGGCCTATACAGAAGAAAGCAGCCTCGGCATTGCTATCCTTTAATATCTGCAATATCCGGAGGGTGTTTCCGGCAGCGGGGCCGTCATCAAAACTGAGCGAAACTACCTTTTTGTTGGTTTGTGCCGAGCAGATAACCGGGATAAAAAAGTTTGAGCCGACGTAATAACAGCCATAAAATAGCAGTAGTAAATACACGGCTGCTAAAACTATATATGCATAAAACGGCACGCCTAGTAATACTTGAGCAAGCACGAATAAAAGCGCCAGAGTAGTAAACAGCACATTTATATTCCTGAAATTCAGCATGACGACATCAGAATTAAGGAATGGTAAATATTTTGATAATGATTATAAATCAGTATTTTATTTATTTTGTTTTTCGGTATCTTCCCTTGATTTAATACAACAGGAATATTATTTTGTTTGATGATGTTTGCCGCCAACCATGCGGCAAAGCCCGTAGAAGTGGGATATTCCCCGCAGAGATGTTTATAATTGATCGAAGGTATCCCGTTGAATACCGACTGTTGTAACTGTGAATAAATCTCATCGTTTTTTGAATCTCCGTTATTCCCAAGAATCAGCAAATCGATATCTGAATAGTTTATTGATCCGGACACTAAAAAGGAGT
The DNA here is from genome assembly GCA_026225275.1 of Puia dinghuensis. Taxonomy (GTDB): domain Bacteria; phylum Bacteroidota; class Bacteroidia; order Chitinophagales; family Chitinophagaceae; genus Puia; species Puia dinghuensis_B. The sequence goes on along the minus strand of JAMFSL010000229.1, from coordinate 11,784 downwards.
CGATAAGTTGTCGTAATTCCGTTGCAGCTTCGGGCTTATAAAAGGTAGCAACCGCATCAATACAAGCCAGGTCATTTGGAGAAGAAGTATTCGTAAGTAAGAAGAATGCTGCCCCTTCGCCATTTATGGTTCCTTTTGAATTTGTATCAAACAAATTAAGGTTTGAAACTGGTTGGCGTTTATACAAACCGAGCCTGCTTAATACGACATGGCTCATATCTGTTATTTCATCCATGGCACCTACCAATAAGTTAGCGGCATTGTTTTCAGATAAAAACATTAAAGCATCCTGCAACGCGTTCTCAAAAGACGCGCCGCCGGAAACAAATGTATTGTTATAACGGCTGCATTTTATTAGTAGCGCTATCTGTGCGCCTATGGTATTGTGGGTTGATTGTACAAAAGCTACAGGTGTAACGGGCTCTTCGTTCTCTTGTATTATGTTAGTTAAGAAAAGGCCTGTATCTTCAAGGCAACCATAGGCTGTGCCGGTAACTATTGCATCCGGATTAGCTATGCCCGCATCTTTTAAACAGGCCAATGCACTTGCGACACTCATTTTTATAATGCGGCTCATCCTTCGTATCGATCTCGGATCAATTGCCTCACTATAATCTGGTTCAATACTGGTCAGGCGACTATTGCGGTACTCTGCAGGATCATCTAAAAACGCCGGGTTATTAAATGTTTTTTGCGGTGATATAGCTATTGCCGACCGGATATATGCTTTCATTCTCTATAGCTTTGAAAAAATAAGAGATGAACAGTTGCCGCCAAAGCCAACAGAATTTGATAACACATGCTTTAGATCCGGCTGCCTTGAAAATGCTGTTTCCGGGACAAACGGAAAGGCTGACATTGGCGTTTGCAGGCGCAGATTAGGATAAATCATTCCGTGATGTAATGCCAATACAGAAAATACAGCCTCAACGCCGGCGCTGGCCCCCAGGGTATGACCCGTAAACGATTTTGTTGAGCTCATTTTAGGATAATGTGGATGAAATAGGCGTTGTATGGCGGCGCCTTCCGAACTGTCATTGTTTTGGGTACCAGTCCCATGGAGATTGATATAATCAATGTCCGGCGGTTGCAGGCAACTCATTTCCAACGCACCCGACATGGCCATATAAGGTCCATCGCCAGCCATTGATGTTGATGTTTGATGATAAGCATCATTGGCATTAAAATAACCAGTGAGAGCGCAATAGGGGTCCCGTTTTAACAATGACGCCACACGCTCTGATACCAGTACTACGTATCCTGCGCCTTCGCCCAAATTGAGACCGCTCCGGTTTTGATCAAACGGCCGGCAATATTCCCCGTCAAGCACCAAAAGGGTGTTAAAACCGTTTAGGGTAAACCGGGTCAGCGCATCGGTACCGCCGGCAACCACCGCATCAAGCATGTTATGTTTGATTAATCGTGCGCCATACATAATGGCATTGGCAGATGATGAACACGCGGTACTTATGGTGCTGATATGATTTCTGATCCCCAGCTTTTCGGCAACCATCGTTGTAATGCTGCCACATTCGTGGTTGATTATATTCCTGAGTTTTCCCCTGTTATTATCTATCAAAAAGTGAGTGAGAAATTCCTCGGTTTTATCTATACCGCCAGTTGTTGATGCCGAAACAAAACCGGTACGTAAAGAGGGAATATTTTTGTTTAAACCGGAATTATCCCATGCTTCCCGAGCCGCTATCATACTTAACATAGCGGTGCGGCTTATAGCCGGGGCAAGTCCCGACATTGCCGATAATTCATCGTTGTTTAACTTGACCTCGGCGGCGGGTAATAAATCGCTATGATTAGTCCTTAAATACTTAATTTTATCAATCCCTGTTTTCCCTTCCACTAATGCATCCAGACTTTCGGCGGCATTGTTGCCAATGCCGGAAATAACACCCGCCCCAACTATAAAAACCGGGTCATTCATTTTACATGTTTTGCACCCTGTTCGCGGTTATGAATTCAGCCATCGTCCTTACCGACTGGAACACTTTTAACCCATCTTCAGGATTGGAAATCCGGAGGTTATATTTTTGCTTCAATAATACTATCAGTTCCAGCACATCCAAAGAATCGAGGCCTAAACCTCCTCCAAACAGGGGTTGGTCATCGCCAATATCCTCACGTTTGATATTTTTCAGTTTTAATTGGACTACGATCTGTCCTTTGAGATCGGCTATTAATTGATCCATATTTTACCAATTTAAATCTATAATTCTTCATCCGCCAGGGTTTCCAGTTCAATGGTACGGGCTAATGTTTGAATGGCCGAATCATGGTTTTTGACAAAAGGATTTTTCATATCCCACACATAACCTGCCAAAACAGAGCAGATCATTTTTTTTACTTCGTAATTCTGCTTTTCGGCAAAAAATATGGTATCCAGTGTACCTTCATACCAAGCCATTACATATGAACGGAAAGTATTTACACCTTGTAAGAGGTGTTTAGTATATTCTTTGTCCCAATCCACATCCTCTCCATTCAGTTTACGTATAACCAGGTTTGCCGCCTTTTGGCTTGATACTGTCGCTAACGTAACCCCGGATGAAAAAATGGGGTCTAAAAATTCAGTTACATTACCGGTTAATACAAAGCCTTCGCCATAAAATTGATCGGTAGTAGTTGACCAGGATTGCAAAATCGCGGGGTCGAACACAAAATCAACACCCTGTAAACGCTCAGCCAGGTAAGGTTGTGTAGCAATTAATTGGCGTAGTACCTTTTCGTTATCGCCCGCATAGGCACTAAAAAATTCGGGATTACCTACGAAACCGACAGAAGTAATGCCGCTTGAAAACGGAATTACCCAAACCCAAACACCGGGTTTGTGTACAATTATGGTAATCCGGTTGGGCTCATCATCCATTGAGCGTTTCAAATCAACCACATGTGTAAATAATGCTTTACGCGGCGGTAAATTCGAAGGCTTATCAAGGTTAAATAACCGTGGAATCACCCGGCCATAACCGCTGCCATCAATAATAAACCTTGCTGCAATTTCGGTTTTATTGCCATTCAGATCCTCAACCGTGGTTACGGAATCTGAGCCTGTAAAATTGATTGCAGTAACGGTAGTTTCATAAGAAACAGGTACGCCCATCTTTTCAACAGTATCAGCCAGGGTTTTGTCAAATTCAGCACGCGGCACCTGCCAGGTCCAGTTCCATCCGGCAGTAAACTGATCGGCAAAGAAGTAATCGCAGATCTTACCGTTTTTTACAAACTTGGCGCCTGCCTTTTCCTGGAATCCCTTTTCTTTCAGCGCTTCAACAAACCCGGCTTCGGTAAGTGCTTCCATGCAGCGTGGCAATAAACTTTCGCCTATGACAAACCTCGGAAATTTTTGCTTTTCGATAATTTTGACCTTAAAGCCGGCCTTATTGATTATTGAGGCGGCTACAGTACCGGCAGGTCCTGCGCCAATTACCAAAACGTCTAATTTCTCTAAGCTCATGTATGTATTTAATGGGTTTAAATTACAGCTGCGCCTTTCCAGGGTAGGATTTATTGGATCAGGCCTTGTGCTGCTTTCCAATTCGTAAAAAAATCAGGATTAGTCAATTGAAGGGTAAAACCGGATTTACTTAAGAACACTTGTGTTGTCGAGCCGGTTACCAGCAATTCGCCTGTTTCTGCATTGAGTATGCGGTATGTAAAATTGATCTTGGCAGGCTCGCAAGGCGTATAGGTCGTTTCCACAATTATTCTGTCACCATAACGTACAACCCGTTTAAAATCGCACTGAATATTTACAATCGGAACAAGATAGCCTTCAGCGTAATAATCAAGATAACCCAGGCCGTACCTTTTGCCAAAAGCCTCTCTGCCATCTTCAAAATATCGCAAGTAATGCCCATGCCAGACTATGCTTAACGAATCCACTTCACTAAACCTAACAGGTACCTCAATAGTATCGGTTAAAATTGTCTTCACTGTATTATGTCAGATTAATGGCTATTATTCCCATTTTTTTAAGTTCATCTCCTTTAGAGCAACATACAATGGTTTCGCCCAAAAGTTCCTGAAGCCGGACCCCTGTCCTCTTGATGACACATACTTTGTCAGCAAAACGGTTTTGGATTTTATATCGACGAAGGTTACCCATATACCTTCTTCCGCTGTTCCCCTATTCATACCTTCGACAAAAAACATCATGCCGAGACCCTTGGTATTTCCGAAGTCGTAGTTTTTAACGGCATTTATGACGTCTGCTTCCGTTTTCGTGTGAAAATCCTTTGGATCATTGGAGAAAAACTCTTTTTTGGTAAGTTTCTTGTTGGCATTTTCACATACTGTAAGTGCATAAGTTATCGACTCCGACTTACGATCTGTCGCTTTGGCAACATTGTATTTTTTCTCCTCATCGATGAACAGTTGATTCCATTGGGCCGTATATGAATCCCTGAATTCGTCTTTTGTGACAACGCCTTCATCCGTTTTTTTAACAACCCCCCAGGGGGTAAAACTTTCAGCCGTATTAGTGGGTGTTCCTATAAATGTCGTGAGCGAATAATCCACGCCAAGCCAGGTAATAGGAGCGTTTTTGTCAAAGACATCAGCCTTTGATTGGGCTAAGAGGGGTTGAGCGTTGATGGAGACAAAAAACAATGCAATAATCCATTTGACTTGGGTGATAGGTTTCATGATTAAATTGATTTTGGTGTTTTATTCTTTAAGAAATATTTTCATTTCACATTTTGCCAGCAATATGCCACCGCATTTAACGCTTCCGGATATGATGGTTACGTCAAAAACGCGGTTTGTAATGGTGACATTGGTTTCTATAACATCGCCAACTTCAGGCTGTGCAAAAATTTCCAGGTTTTTAACGGCGGCTATAAAGCCAATTACAATCGGGCCATTATTTCGTAGGGTAATATATCCTAATCCTGCGGCTGCTGTTTGCGCGATATTTTCTGTAATGCCGGCCTCGCTTAATTTGCCATTACGAACAAGTACATTTTCTGCTTTAACCTGAAATGTTGTAACGGAACAGGTTTCATTGCAGCTAACCAATTCGTCTATCATCACAAAAGGCGGCCTTTGTGGTATGATAGAGGTAATATTATCCTGTAATATAATCATTTTAACTATTGCCAAAAGTTGTAGTAGTTATACCATTGTTCGGGATATGCCCTGACTTTAATTTCCATATCCTTAACAAAATCCGCCAACATTTGCTGAACTACTATATTTTGTTCCAAATCAGGATATTCCTTCACTTCACTGGCAAAAAAATGATAATGAAAAGTGCTTTCCTTCATACCATACACAAATGAAATCGGCACCCCAAACTTAGCCGCCAACATAAACGGCCCCAATGGAAATCGGGCGTCTTCCCCTAAAAATTTCATTGTAGAGGTTTTATTACTTTCTATAAACCGGTCGGCTGGCATACATACCAGTTCGTCATTTAACAAGGCATTGCTTATTTCGAAGATATGCGACATATCGTCTTTAATAATTATCAGGTTCAGTACGCTTTTACCAACTACGGATTCCATGTACTCCTTAATGCCCTGGTCTTCGCCGTCAAAAATCACCACATGGATGCGGGCATCGATCTCATTTAATAAGTGCCGGGCCGCTTCCCAGTTGCCGATATGTGCGGTAAGTAATAGACCCCCCTTTTTCAGGGATGCGATGTGGCGTAAATTACTTATGCCGTCAAGATCAAAAGTAAATTTATTAGGAATGTCCGACATGATCACCACCTTGTCAATAAGGCTTTGTCCTAATAGATTATAATTAACGTAAACTTTATAAATCGATTTTAATATGGTGTAATTAAATTTTTTATGAAAAAAATCGAACGTACTTTTTGTAGACTTATATGAGACTATTAAATAATATAATGTCACAAAACGAAGTAGGAAATACGCAGGTAAAACTCCACCTGCCTTTAAAATAACGACAAAAATTTCATAACCTAAAGGCTTGCCTTTTGATTTGCCTTTCCAGGATGACATTACACCAGTTCCTCTTTACCGTTGTAGATCACATAATCGTAAAAATTCTCGAATGTCACAATGTTTGTAAAATCTTCCGGCTTTACTTTAATTTGGAAATTACTTTCTATGACAACGACAAGATCTATATAATCCAGGCTATCAAGGTCAAGGGTTTCCCTCAAATTAGCTTCCGGGCGCATTTTATCGGGGTCAATCTCAAATTCGTCGGCCAAATAGCCGTTTATTTTTTCAATAATCTCTTCACGTTGCATAAAGGTGTAGGTTTAGCTTGGTTTTTTAATGATCAGCGATGAGTTGGTTCCTCCAAAGCCGAAAGAGTTGGATAAAAATACGTTTATTTTTTTTTCGATGGTTTTTTTTGCAATGTTCAACCTGGCGGAATCTTCATCGGGAGTTTCGAAATTGATATTAGGGGCAACAAATGAGTTTTTCATCATCAACATGGAATACACAATTTCACTTGCCCCCGCCATCCAGCACTCGTGCCCGGTCATTGATTTGGTTGAGCTAACTAACGGATTGCTACTGCCAAAAACCTCGTAAATAGCCTTCGCTTCGCTCGCATCACCGGCTGCCGTAGATGTTGCGTGCGCATTAATATAGTCAATTTCAGCGGCATCTAAGCTGGCATCTTTTAAGGCCATTGAAAGCGAACGTACCGGCCCCTCTACAGTGGGATTGGATATATGGGCTCCGTTTGATGAAAAGCCGTAGCCTATAACCTCGCCTAAAATAGTTGCACCTCTTTTGGTTGCTGACTCCAGGCTTTCTAAAATCACTGTTGCGGCGCCGCCGCTGGGTACAAGCCCGTCGCGGCTTATATCAAACGGGCGGGAAGCTTTAGATGGATCTGACTCTCTAACCGAAAATGCCGACAGGGCATCAAAGCTGCCCATGGCAAATTGATTGACCTCCTGAGCGCCCCCGCAGATAATACAATCCTGCAGGCCCGTTTTTATAAATTGATAAGCCACACCAATGGAGTGTGACCCGCTGGCGCAGGCTGCACTAATGGTGAAGTTTATTCCTCTTAACTTAAATATCGTGGCCAGATTCATGGTTACCGTTGAATTCATGGTCTGAAATACTGCGCCGGAACCCATCATCATTGTGTTTTTTCTCTCACGCACAATATCCGTAGCATCAATGACAGCTTTTGCGGAGCTATCATTACCATAGAGTATTCCAACCTCATTTTCATTAAGATAGTCCTGATCAATGCCAGCTTGCTTTAGTGCTTCGAGTGTGGAGACATATGCGTACTCGCCTTGTTCGGGAAGCATAATACGTGACCGCCTGTCTAAAAGTTGTTTTAAATTGGGTTTCTCAACAAATCCGGTCAGGCCTGAGCGGTAGCCAAATTTTTTTCGCTCCTCATCCATGATTATACCTGACCGCCCTTTATAAAGAGAATTGCTTACTTCATCGAGATCTTTCCCTATGCATGAATATATGCCTATGCCCGTAATTACAACCCTATTCATATGCAGTAACCTGATTATTTAAAACAATTTAACGCCACTAATTATGCTGATCATTATTTTGTCATGAATACAGCCCGCCATTGACTGATAATATTTCGCCGGTAATATAGGTAGCTTCCGATGATGCCAAAAATCCTACGGCATGCGCTACTTCTTCCGGTGTACCGAATCTTTTAACCGGAATCATGGACCCTAACTCTTTTTCATCAAGTCCTTCGGTCATGTCTGTCTTGATAAATCCTGGAGCTACAGCGTTTACGGTTATTCCTCTACGGCCAACTTCCTGGGCCAACGCTTTTGTTGCGCCAATTACCCCGGCTTTTGCGGCTGAATAATTGACCTGCCCGGGTAAGCCTTTTAACCCTGACAAAGACACGACATTGACGATACGTCCATATTTTCGGACCAACATATCGCTTAACACCATTCGTGTAACATAGAAAAAACCATCCAGGCTTGTTTTAATGACATTTTCCCACTGTTCATCTTTCATCCACATCATCAGCATGTCATCCTTAATGCCTGCATTGTTTACCAGCACCTCAATATATTTTCCGGTATTTGCCTCAATCCAACCCTCTAATACTTTCTTGATATCCGTTTTATCCGCTACATCAAATTTTAACAATTCCCCGCCGCCGCCATTTTCTATTATTTGAACCAGAGTTTTATCGGCTTCAGCGGCATTCGATTTATAATTAACCAAAACATAATAGCCCATTTCGGCCATTTTATAACAGATAGCCCTTCCAATACCTCTTGAGCCCCCGGTAACTAGTGCGCATTTCATGTGTTTTTACTTTAGGAAAGGGTTTTATAGATTGTGTTATAATTTAAGGGGTTTTTTTTTAACTTGTTCTAAAACAAGTCGTTAGTTGCAAACTTGTGCTAAAATTAAGGCAAATATTTCAGATTGTAATGCTATCGTCATTGGTAAAAACTCAAGTTGTTAAAAGTTTTCTAAATTTGACAATTAGAAATCAAGCTTATGACATAAAACATAGAGCAGAAATCTAATATATGAACCATTTGGAATCGAATTCAAAAACTTTTAATGACGCAAAATTATGTGTGGTCATACCGACATATAATAACGCAGGGACACTTGCAAATATTATTACCGATGTGGCAAAATATACTCAGCATATTATTGTCGTGAACGACGGTTCAACCGATGACACCACTCAAATTCTACAAGGGTATCCTTTGGTGCAATTGATAAGTTACCCGGTGAATGTCGGCAAAGGCTGGGCATTGCGCAAGGCCTTTAAATACGCAGTATCAAAAGGTTATGATTATGCAATAACCATCGACTCTGACGGACAACACTTTGCGAAAGACCTGCCGGCTTTTAAAGAAGAATCTCAGCGCATGCCCGATGCTATTATCGTAGGTGCGCGCAATATGGATCAGGATAATATACCAGGTAAAAGCAGCTTCGGACATAAATTTTCCAATTTTTGGTTTAAAGTCGAAACCGGAATTAATTGCCCTGATACTCAGTCTGGGTTCCGTTTGTACCCATTGCGGTTATTAAAGGACATGAAATTTATCACCCTAAAATACGAGTTTGAAATCGAGGTACTGGTACGCGCGGCATGGAAAGGCATTCCCATCGGAACCGTGCCGGTGACAGTCCATTACGAACCGAAAGAGACAAGGGTCTCACATTTCAGACCATTCCAGGATTTTTCACGGGTTAGTGTTTTAAACACTTTTTTGGTCATTATAGCATTTGCTTATATAAAGCCCCGTGATTTTTTTCGCTTACTTTTCGGTAAAAAAAAAGTAGACGAGCCCTCTTTGAGCAGTTATTAAGCCTCAACCAATCCGATCAGCTTAAGGCTGCATCAGTCGGGGTAGGCGTTTTTTCGGGGATATTGCCCATATGGGGATTCCAGTTATTCGCAGGTTTGTTTCTGGCCGCCATTTTTCGACTAAATAAAGCTTTGGTAATCGTCGCTTCAAACATCAGTATCCCACCCATGATCCCACTGATCATTTTTCTTAGCTACAAAACAGGCGGTTTGTTATTGGGTAATAAAAATACGGAAATGGTTTTTACTACCCATTTATCAATACAATCTGTCGGCCTGCACCTTAAACAATATATTTGTGGCAGTATAACCCTTGCTGTTATTGCAGGTTTTCTGGCCGCCTTATTAACGTTCATCTTACTAAGGCTGTTTAAAAGAAAAACTGTTTCGACTTTTTAAGCCAGCACACAAAAATGGAGAAAACCCTGTTAATTATTTACAATTATTTTAAAAAAAACCGAAAGGCGTTCTACCTCGTCTTTGGCATAACGGTCCTTTTTGTCTCTTATTTTGCTTCACAGGTAAAGTTTGAAGAGGACATTTCAAAGATAATACCGAAAGACAAAAAGATCGCGCGGCTTAATGAGATATTCCAGGACTCAAAGTTTATAGATAAGCTGGTGATCATGGTATCTTTAAAAGATACATCGGTACAAAACCCTGATAGCCTTGTAGCCTATGCTGATGTGTTTGGCGCCGCAGTGCAGGATAAGCTTGGTCTTTATATCAAAAAAGTAAATTTCAGGGTTGATGATGAGGTGGCTCTTAAGCTATTTGAAACCATTACTCAGCAATTACCCATTTATTTAAGTGAAAAGGATTATTTGACTATTGACACGCTTATTACTCCGGCAAAAATTGATTCAACGCTTCAATATGATATCCATACGCTGTCATCACCGGCCGGTATCGCGCTAAAAAAGGTCATTGTCAATGACCCTGTAGGATTATCATTTATCGGCCTGAAAAAATTACAGCAATTACAGTACGACGAAAACTTTCAACTGTATGATAATTATGTCATTACCAGTGATCATAAAACTCTTTTGCTGTTTATCACCCCCTTGTACCCAGCCAACAATACGGGCAAAAACACGCTGTTTTTAAGGGGGATCGATGATATTTTAAGCAATTTAAACAACGGGGATTTTAAAAGTATAGATGCCTCATATTTTGGCGCCATTGCAGGTTACGCAGGCAATGCTTCACAACTCCGGCAAGACACCAATATTACGCTTAGCATCGCAGTAGTTGTACTCGTTATATTTTTAGGACTATACTTTCGTAAAAAAGCCGCACCGTTTATTATTCTCATTCCTGTCTTATTTGGCGCCCTGTTTTCATTATCGATTATTTATTTTATTAAAGGCAACTTATCTGTTATAGCCCTGGGTACAGGATCGGTTGTATTGGGAATAGCCATCAATTATTCACTACATATTTTCAATCACTATCGGCATACCAAAAGTATCGAACAGGTAATTAAGGATTTAACGCTGCCATTAACCGTGGGCAGCTTTACTACTATAGGAGGATTTTTTTGTCTGGAGTTTGTACAGTCTGAACTCTTAAAGGACCTTGGCCTGTTTGCCGGGTTTAGTTTAATTGGCGCATCGCTTTGTTCACTGGTATTTTTACCACAGTTTATTTCTACCAGGGAAGAGCAACGACATCATAAAATAATTCAATTTTCCTGGATTGATAAAATGGCCTCGTACAACCCCGAGTACAATAAATTTATTGTAATAGGTATTGCGTTGCTCACCGTTATTTTTGGCTATACCGCAAACTATGTGACTTTTGAATTTAATTTGGACGATATGAGTTACATGTCGCCTAAATTAAAAAAGGCCGAAGCCAAACTGAACAGAATTAATAACTTTTCGCTGCAGTCTATTTACCTGGTTGCCGAAGGCAAAACGCTGAATGAGGCACTGGTTAATAATGAAAAGCTTTCGGGCCAGATCGAAGCGCTTAAAGAAAAAAATGTAGTTATAAAATATTCGGGCGTTTCTTCGCTGATTATTTCCGACTCGTTGCAAAAAGAAAGAATTGAGCGCTGGAATAAATACTGGACGCCCGAAAAGAAGCAACAACTGCTTGCAAACCTGGAACAGCAAGGAAAGATTATGGGTTTTAAGCCCTCCGCTTTTGATAAATTTAAAGCACTGCTGAATAAACCTTTTTATGTTGCAGAAAAGCAAAATATCGCCGAGCTAAGAAAAAGTTTTCTTGATGATTTTATTAATGAAAAACCTGGCCGTGCAACCGTGGTTACATTAGTGCAAACCACCCCTGAAAATAACGCGGCAGTGTATGATGCATTTAAAGATAATCCCGAAGTAACCGTTGTTGATAAACAATACATCACTACCAGATTGGTTCAAATTATCAATTCTGATTTTACCAGGATTGCAATAATGTCTTCTTTGCTGGTTTTAATTGTGTTGTGGTTAACTTATGGCCGGATAGAACTTACATTGGTTTCCTTTATCC
>JAMFSL010000228.1 GCA_026225275.1 Puia dinghuensis | reverse complement strand
GGAGCCCTTCCGGCTGGCGGTGTCACGGGTTCATCCCGCGGGCCTCATGCCGGCTTATATCGAGATCGATGGGGTGCCCTGTCATGCCAATGCCTGGCTGTTGAAGGACGTGCTGCGAAAAGAATGGGGGTATCAGGGAGTGGTCGTCTCCGACTGGTGGGCGATCGATCAGTTGTATCAAAAACATTTGGTCGCTGCGGATCGCCGGGCTTCTGCACTGATGGCATTTAATGCCGGGGTTACGGTGGATCTGCCAATGGGGGCGAATTATGCCGACCTCGTGGGGCTGGCGGCAGCGGGGCACGTTGACTCTGCGGCGCTGGATCAGGCTGTGAGCTATGTGCTGACGTTGAAGTTTAAGCTGGGGTTATTCGACCGTGATCGTAGCGGGCTGGTTTCGCTGGCTGCTGCTCGTAGTGTGATTGGGTTGCCGGAGGCGCGTGCGCTGGCGCTGCAGGCGGCTGAGGAATCTATGGTGTTGTTGAAGAATGATCACCAAATCTTGCCGTTACGGGCCGGGAAGTATAAAAAAATAGCGGTGATCGGGCCTTGTGCCGCGACGAATTACCTGGGCGATTATTCCGGCGTACCGGTTCGGAATGTCTCGTTGCTGGAGGGGATACGTGCCCGGGTGGGTGGGTCGGCCCAGGTCGTTTACGCCAAGGGGGTTGATCTTTCGCTGAACGGGGACACCGTTAGCCTCAACAATTTCCAATATATCGATTCGCTGGTGCTGCCCACTCATGAGGGTAATCGCCGGAAGATCGATTCCGCGGTGCAGGTGGCTGCGTCGGCGGATATCATTATTTGTGCGGTGGGTCAGAATGAGCAGTTCTCGCGGGAGGCGGAAGCGCCTCGGCATTACGGTGACATTACGACGCTCGATCTGCCTTCGGACCAGGATGAGTTGGTGAAGGCCCTGGTGGCCACCGGCAAGCCGGTGATCGTGTACCTGGCGCATGGACGGCCACTTTCGGTGAATTATGTTGCGCAATACGCTTCGGCTATATTGGATGGGTGGTTCACCGGCGAAGAGTCGGGGAATGCGGCGGCCGCGATACTTTTTGGCGATGTGAATCCTTCGGGGAAGCTGACGGTGAGTGTTCCAAGGTCGGTGGGACAGATTCCGATTTATTATAATCATAAGCCGAGTGCTCAATTTTTGTCGTATGTGACGGAGGCGAATACGCCATTGTATCATTTTGGGTATGGGCTTTCGTATACCAAGTATCAGTATTCAGCGCCACGGTTGTCTGCTGCGACGATGGCGGCGGACGGGTCGGTGACGGTGTCAGTTGATGTGACGAATGCAGGGGGAATGGCGGGTGATGAGGTGGTGCAGCTCTATGTGCATCAGAAGGTGAGTAGTGTGACGAGGCCGGTGAAGGAGTTGAAGGGGTTTGCGCGGGTGCATTTGGGGATGGGGGAGACGAAGACTGTGTCTTTCACGATTGATAAGGAGAAGTTGGGGGTTTGGGGGAGGGATATGAGGTATGCGGTAGAGCCGGGGGTGTTTGAGGTAATGGTTGGCGGGAGTGAGGAGGTGGTGGGGAAGGCGGAGGTTACGGTACAGGAGTGAGAGCGTGGCAATGGTTCGAGTGTGAGCGAAATCACTTTAGGCATAAGCCTCAAAAAATCTTGCAAATTCAATTTTATCTCCTTGAAGCAGTTTTCAGCTTTTTTGTACTCCACTCCCCCTAAACAATGGAGAGTTTCAACTAGCAAGATGGTTACCCGAAGTGTTCCTCCAGCCCAAGAATTATAAATTGGGTGTTTTAACGTGTGCCAACGGTGAACTACCCATTGTTTGGTAAGCCTCCATTGAACTAATATAAGCGGCACGATTTCGCAATCTAACAAATGTTCATATTGCGGCTCATTCGGTCGGCCTAGTTACCGCTAGTCGCAGTAGAATTTGAAAACCTTTCCAGTTTCGAGACTATTTCACTGTCGAACCTGTTTTCGATCCTATCTTCTTCCCGCCGGCGGGTATCACCCTCATTTGTCCAGCGCTCTCCATTGAATACCGACCGGATGGAGATCGTCGTCGTCATTGTATCGGGGTAGTCAAGAAAGCTCACGTAATACATTTCTTCCGGGGAAGTTCGGAAATAGAACATTCTTGTCTCCAGAAAACCATAACCGGCCGAATCCCAAAAGTCATATTTTTTCCATTTGGCCGGCATCCGGTATTCAGGATACTCACGGTAGAGACTGTCTATAGCGTATTCAATGTTGCGCCTTTTGGTAGAAAAAGTCCTTGGCTCGAACCCGCCAAGGGTTCCGCATCCAGCGACAAGAGCTGCTAACAAAGCTATTAGTATCGTCCTTTTCTTCAATTCCTATTGATTTTATTTAAATACAAGCAGTGGGGGATAACAGTCATTGTATAGCGTTATAGTTATATGGTAGTAATTGTTGGATTTTATTGATTGAATGCCTGGGTAACATTTCCAGCACATTTTTAAGCCACGAGAATGGATTGATGTCATGCAGTTTGCAAGTTCCCATCAGAGAGTATAGCATGGCGCTGCGCTGAGCAGCTTCATGGCTTCCGGCAAATAGGTAGTTCTTGCGGCCGATTTTATGCATATTTTTGCATAATGTAGGTTATGAATAGTAAATGGTTGTAAAGCAATATTTTTCATCCCTTCTATTTCAATTGTTTACATAAATGTAACTCAATATTGCTTTACATAATATTTATCGCCTAAAGGGCCCTGAGCCATTCCATCAGATTATCGCTCTTTAACCATAAGGGTGCTTCTTTTGGGGCCGTTTCCACATAAGCTGCTTCGATAGCCTCCCTTTTCTTCCTGGAGTCTGCACGAGCATAAATTTCTGTTGTTGTTACGTAAGCATTCGACAGCCCACGTCTATGATATCTAATTAGTTTTAGTGTAATCGATAATCACAGACTGTAGAAGTGCCATTTACTCATTTCCGGATCCAAATCTTTTGGCTCCTGGTTACCAAAAGTACGTCGATCGGTGGGCCGCTGCCGTCCATTGGACCACCAGTCTCGATTCCGATGGATTTTTTAATTTCAATCACACCGCCCCCATCCGATAAATGACCTACAATACCCTTATACCTGTGAGGGTTGTCAGGTGAAAGAATAGCAATATCTTGTGGCTGTAGGCTATAGCTGATAACTACAGGGTGCTTTACGCCCTTATTAATATAAAAAACTGCATTTAGCAATACCGGTTTATCATTCTCTATTCCAAAAAAACAAATTTCACCAACAACTCTGCTTAGCTGTTTCCCCATGACTCGCTCGTCAAAGAAAGTGGGGTTGTTACGGAGCATACGCAAGAAGTAATGCTGGTACAGATCCTTCACTGCCAATACAGCGGACGTGCTGAACGTCTTCAATTCACTGGAAGTGGCCGCTGTCATGAATATCTTGGACGTCACGGCAGTATCGAACGGTCCAACGTACACGAAATTAAAGTTACCAGCAGATTTGATGCGCGATTTATTGGTCCCCCCGGCAAGGAGACTGTCACCTTTAATGACGCAAACCGTCGTTTGGGCTATAGTACAGACCGATAAAAGCAAGCAAACAGTCAGTGCATAAAATTGATTCATCTTTCAAAAGTACAATAATTCGACATTCACACATAGCGGCCCACCTGCCAAAAAATCTTGAGTTATTAGCGGCTCCAACGATCAGGCAACAAATCTCTTAGATGGCTGATTTTAGTAGTTGGCATTCGTTCGAGTATATCTTTCAGATATTCCCAGGGATTGACCTGCTGTTTTTTGCAGCTGGCCAGTAAGGAGTAAAATAGCGCCAGTCGTTTGCCACCTTCATTGGAACCCGCGAACAAGAAATTTTTACGACCGACGCTATGCATAGTTTTGCATAAAATTGGCCGCAAGAATTATCTATTCGCCGGAAGCCATGAAGCTGCCGGGCGCAGCGCCATGCTATATTCTCTGATGGGAACCTGCAAACTAAATGACCTCAATCCCTTCACCTGGATGAAGGACACTCTCGAAAAAATAGCTCAATATCCGATCAATCGGATCGGCGAGCTGCTTCCGATCACCGAAAATTATCTTAAACTTGAACCAAACCCCGCAGTAGCTGATGCAAAAAGATACGTAAATTAGCAGCTACTCACCGATATGAAGTTGCATTCAAGCCTAAGGATACTCTCCATCATATGCTATTTATTCATCTTTTTGCAGGGAATGATGATTCCGCTGCCCTTTATTTTGGTGCTGGCTTCTGGGATAACAGATGATGAGCTTAATAAAAGACTCCTTGTACTTTTGGCTGATCTGGGTTTGATATTTTTAGCAATATTGAGCTTTAAGAAAAAATCCAAGCTGACAATCGCCTTAGAGTGCATTATATACTTCATGCTCTTATCGCCTTTGGTGTGGACGTTGGCCAATTTCCCAATATCAATGTTTGAATACGCATTATTCTTCGTACCATTTGGAGGCTTCGTGATGCTTTATCCCCTTTCGCTTCTATTTTCTTGCTTGGACTATAGACATAGAAAATTACAATCTAGTGACGATACTTTATTCTCTGAATAAGTGGGGTTTGCCGGAGGCATACCGGTATTGGAACAAAAAAGCTAATGCGAATATCACAGGACCTTCCTGAACAGTGTGGTCTTTTTATATTATATTGCCCGGAGAACTCCTAGCTCATGCCCTTCGACTTTTACCGTGAATATAAGAATTACCCCGACCTCGAGTTGCT
>JAMFSL010000227.1 GCA_026225275.1 Puia dinghuensis | reverse complement strand
CCAAAATTATCTTAATTTCGCACCTGCCCAAAAAAATACGGCCCGGATGACGGGGCCGATTTTGACAGGGGTCGGGACCCGAACGGAGCCCGTTCAAAAAAGTCAGTGTTCCGAATGGCGGAGCCCGTTCAAAGAAGTCAGTGTTTTTAGCTATCTTCGGCGGAGTTCTTATGGTATGGTTTCGTGGCCGAGTGGCTAGGCAGAGGTCTGCAAAACCTTTTACAGCGGTTCGAATCCGCTCGAAACCTCCCCTCAGCGGACAAGATGCAGTTTAATGCGTTTTGTCCGTTTTTTTATTTTGTGGAATGTGCGTCAGATAAAGATTCAAGATGTTCATGTAAACGATATGGATATGTCTCAATTACTGGATCAGGACATGGACTATTGGTATTCTATGGGTTACAAGTATGGCGAGATCGAGGGTTCGGTGGAAGAGAAGCGGCGGATCGTAGGTAACTTATTGCGGGACGGTACTTTTTCGGACTGGAAGATTGCCGAACTGACGGATGTTCCCATATTTTTTGTTTGGGATAGAAGGAAGGAGGTATTTGGCAAATAGGGTATGGGACAAGCTATTCAATAAGCTCTCTTTACTTTGTTCCAGTCTTCGTCTTTGGGGAGGCCGTGCTTGGCGATAAATGCCTTCGCCCTTTCGACGCTTGCATTTAATAATGGATCTTTACTCAATTTTTCGAGTAGTTCCGGGTCTTCCACTTTAAAAACTGGATAAGCAGATTTCAAGAAATCCGATAGGTTAGGATCGGCAGGAACAAGAGAACCGATTTTCTTGTTAGTTTTCCTATTTACCCAATCGACAAAATGATTCTTTGAATAGATATGCACATTAGGTTAGGGATGGTATTTAGTTTTCAAGACGATTACGTTTCGTGTACGGTATCGGCTCGCTGGCTGCCAGGCGAGCCCAGATGGCGACAATCCCCGTTTTTCCGGTGAAGCCCGATTGGTGGCGGAATGGCCTTCACAGCAAATGAAATTTGGACCGTACAGCAAATAGAGTTTGTTGTAAAAAGGTAACTTTGTTATTATCTAACCAAAAGGCAGTCACCAAAATGGACATCATCAAATTGAGCACGGATTGGGCCAAAGCTGAGGTTTTTTCGGCAAAAGTCGTCTTGCTGTTCAGTGTGATTGAAGTGTTAGCGGCGATCGGCTTCTGGTATTGGGGCAAAACGGCCATTGCGAGGATATTTCCCTGGCCGCTACTGGTTATGGGGCTGTTTTTGATTGCTGTGGGGGCAGGGTTATATAGGGCGAATCAGCCACGGATAGCTCGTTTTGAAGCCGCATATCGTAGTGAACCGAAGGCTTTTTTGGATTCGGAAATCCAACGGACGGCAAAATCGCAGCTGGAGCTGACCTTGGTGTTCATGATCCTGCCCGCGATCATTATCATCGCAGCCATAATAATCATGCTTGCCCCGGCAACCGGTTGGCGGGCTATCGCAGTCACTATGATCCTGACAGCTGCCTTTCTGATGGTGGTGGACAGCAATACAGCCGCCAGAAATGACGCTTATCATACCCAGCTTTTAAACATTAAGCCGTGAAGCCGGTCATTCAACTATTCGGAGATGCTTTCCTCTATTCCTGTGCGGTTGATAAGACGTACACGTATGAGCAGTTTGTTCCGGAGCATCTTCTGGCCTATCAGATTTCAGGTCAAACGCTGATCTATCACCAGAAAGGCGAAATGGTCCTGAATGAGGGACAGTTCCTGCTTGGCCGGAGAAATCAATTTGCCAAAAGCATAAAGGTGCCGGCAGCGGATAAGGAGTATAAGTGCGTATCTGTTTTAATGACAAATGACCGGCTACAGCAGTATGCCCTGGACAACGAGATTTCCTGCGAGGAACGGTATCATGGGATAAAAAATATTTTACTCGAATCGAATGATTTACTGAAGGGATACTTTATGTCCGTGATACCTTATACGGAGTTGGGGAAGCCGGTGAGCAAAAAGCTGTTGTCCATCAAGGTAAATGAGGCCATAGCGTTAGTATTGGAATTGCGGCCCGATCTCCGGTCTTTCCTCTTTGACTTTAGCGATCCGAATAAGCAGAACCTGGAGGAGTTCATGCTTAAGAACTTCCAGTACAATGCGCCTCTGGAGCATTTTGCGAAGCTTAGCGGCAGAAGCCTAACGTCCTTCAAGCGGGAATTCACGGATATATTCAATACTTCTCCGGGGACCTGGTTGAAGGAAAAGCGGCTGTCTGAGGCTTACTTCCTCATTAAAAAGAAGAGCCGAAAGCCGAAGGATATTTACCTGGACCTGGGTTTTGAAAACCTTTCTCACTTCTATACCTCTTTCAAGCAGAAGTATGGGATGACGCCCGCTGAAATCAGCCTAAAAAAATAAATACCATGACGACGGAACAAAGATTACAGGTACTGGAAGACCGGATCGCCATCCGGGAACTAATCGATTCTTATCCCATTTGCGCAGATACCCGGAACAACCTGGGGCAGCAGGCGCTTTTTACCGAGGATACTAATTTTGAGGTCTACATGGATGAGAAAATATCCACGCCGACACAAGTAGTAAAAGGTAGAAAGAATCTATACCCTGTTTTTGATGACCTGAACCAATATGTGTCAACGATGCATTTTAATGGGGAGAGCATTATTAAAATAGAGGGGGATCGGGCGACTGCTATTACGTATTGCCGGGCGTATCATTTAAAGCTTCCGGAAGGGATACAAAAGCTGATGATCGCGGGGATAAGGTATTATGATGTGTTGGTGAAGCAGGGTGGGGCCTGGTTGTTTTCGGAGAGAAAGTTGAAGGTTTGTTGGGTGGAGAATAGGTAGGAGGAGGTTATTGAAGAAGAAGGCCCCCGTAGGGGTCTTCTTCAATTAATGATGAGGTCAATTATTCAGCTATCTCTTTCCTCACCAGATTCCCCTTCTGGTCGAAGAACAGCGCCCATTTCTCCGCATCGATAGCCATATGTTCAGCATTCAGCGTGGGGGAATTATCGACATACAGCACATATACCAGGGAGTCAGGATAGTCGATTCTTTTGACTTCGTTACGCTTCCAACCGGCATAGTTACTGTTTTTCCACCCCTGCTTAACGGCTTGCGGCACGTCGTTCGACCAATGGATCGGAAATTCCGTGCCTATCCAGCTGCCATCTGCCGAATAGTAGGCAAACAGTTTCTGCCCATTCTGACGGAACACGGCGATATAGCCTTGTGGGCGCTGCTGCCATTTATTAAGCTGGGCAGATGGGAAACGACTATTGAATGCACTGACGACGGCTGGTGGCACGGTCACGGCAGTATCTGCCTGAGCGATCATGGTTTCAGAAATAAAGGCTACCACCAATACAAATAATACTTTTTTCATGTTTTTTGTTTTTAAAAATGAATAAATGAATCGTTTTCGACCAGCCGCCTCACGGCACGGTCTCGTCATTCGCCTTTGCGACGACTTCTTCTCCGGGTTGCAAATCCCCCGTTATCTCCACCTTGCTGGCTGACTCGTTGCCTGTCGCTACGTCCACCTTGACCATCTTCCCATCCCGTATCGCGATCACATATTTCCTTTCTGTCGATGTAACCACTGCCGTCTTCGGCACGGTAAAGGCCGAAGGATTGCCTTTGGAATCAAACAGTACGTCGGCATACATGCCCGGCGCAAGCTTTCCATCATGGTTATATACATCCATCTCCATTCTTTCAGCCCTAAACTGACTGTTGACCAAATCTGACCTGCGGGCAATGTGACCGATCATCTTTTGACCTGGATAAGCGCTTAAATAAAACTCGACCGTATCCTTATCCTGCAGCCCGGCGGCAATCCCTTCCGGGATGTCTACCTGCAACCGCAGATGATCCACCTGCCGAAGCTCCAGCATGGGTTTGCCATCCTTGCTCTCGGCATTGACAAGAGCCCCGGGATGCACATTCCGTTCCGAGATCACGCCGTCGAAAGGCGCTGTCACCCTTAGGTAGCTTAATATAGCCCCCTCCATCTGCCAGTTGGCCTTCTCCGCATTGGAAAGTGCACTGTCGGCATCCGCCTTTGCCTTCAGCGAAGCCAGGTTCATCGGTGATACCGCCCCCGGCGTCTCCGCAGCCTGCCGCATCCGCTCGTAATTCTGTTCACTGATCGTAGCGTCCAGCTTTGCCTGCGCATATTTCTCCTTCGCCTGGGTAGTAGCCTGCTCTAATTCGGGCGCCTCCAGCTCCATCAGCAGCTGACCCTTCTTCACATGCGACCCAACGTCTACCCATACGTTCTTTACATAGCCATTGACCCTGGGGAAAATACTGACCTCTTCAAAAGAGGCCAACTGTCCGGGCAGCTTCACCAACTGAGGCAAAGCGGAACGCTCAAGCCGTACCCGCTCAACAGGCGCTGTAGTCCCCTGCGCTCCCGCAGAAGCTCCGGTCTGTGCGGCCCCGGAGACAGAAGCCGTTCCCGGATGCGACCCCTCACCCGCAGTGCTTCCACACCCTGCAACTATCACTAAACACCACACCGCCAGCGCAGCCACCCCTAAATTTTTGTTTTGATTCATATTGATGATGTTTTTAAATTTTCTCCCGCCGCCTCATCCTCCGGCAGCAACGACACGGAATCAAAAGATTGCTTCTGCTGGATCCACCCATAGACCAGCGGTACGATAAAGAGCGCCGCCAGCGTAGAAGCCGCTAACCCGCCAATCACTGCCCGCCCTAAAGGAGCGGTTTGATCCCCCGCTTCCCCTAACCCACTCGCCATCGGCAACATCCCGGCAATCATCGCCAGGGTTGTCATCAGGATAGGCCGTAACCGGATACTCGCCGCCATGGAAGCAGCCTTGAAAGGATTCCTGCTCTCCAGCCGCAGCGTCTCCGCATTGGTGACGATCAGGATCGCATTGGCCACCGACACCCCCACGGACATGATGAGCCCCATATAGGATTGCAGGTTCAGCGTCGCGCCCGTCACCAGCAAAAGCAGCAGCGAACCCGTCAGCACGGCCGGAATGGTGGACAACACCGCAATGGACAACCCAAACGACTGGTAGTTGGCGGTCAGTAGCAGCATGATCACGACAATGGCCGCCAGCAGGCCGCCCTGAAGCGAACTCAGCGTCTCGGTCAGCAGCGAAGACAATCCCCTGATCTGCGCCGTCAAACCCCTCGGCGGCGTTCCAAGACCATCGATGGCCTGTTGCACGGCCTTCGTAGCCGTCCCGAGGTCTTTTTTATAAATATTCGCGTTGATCGTGACGAATCGCCGGGGGCCGGACCGGTCATATTCTCCCGGTAGCGAGTCGATGGAGATGTCGGCCACATCGGACAACACCGGCCGCATCTTGCCTGGCACGATGGGCACTTCCCGCAGCTGCTCCATAGAATTCATCATGTACTCCGGAATCTCCACCTGCGTATTGTAGGTATACTGTTTGCTGTCATCCAGCCAGAAATTCTTCAGTGTGAACCGGCTCGAAGCGGTCGCATCCGAAATGCTCTTCGAGACATTGTCGATCCCCAGCCCCATCTGTGCCAGCTTCTGCCGGTCCATATGGATCACCAGGGTCGGGAATTTCAACGGCTGGGCGATGGCCACATCCCGCAGAAAAGGAATGAGCTTCAGCCTGGCGATCAGTCTACCGGAATAGCTTTCTATATCGTCGATGCTCTTGGACGCCACCCGCACTTCGACGGGCGTAGCCGCACCCTGTGCCATCAGCTTCTCCGTCAGTTCGATGGGCTCGAATGACAAGCGCACCTGTGGATATTCCCGCCCCACATTCTCCCGGATTTTGTCCTTCAGATCATCCATATTCACCTTGTAGCTCTCTTCCAGCTCGATCTGCAGTACCGCCTCATGCGATCCGCTGTTGAACACATAAAGATTGCTATGGCCATAATTGGGCGACACGGTACCGACAAAGGCCGAAGAGATGGAAATATGCCCTCCCACAGTACTGTCGATATTGTTCAATATCCCCTTCACCGTTCTTTCCGTGATCTCCAGCCGCGTTCCATCCGGCTCGCGTATCCGCAGCTGCATCTGCCCGGCATTGGAGTGGGGTAGCATGTCCTTGCCGATCACACT
>JAMFSL010000226.1 GCA_026225275.1 Puia dinghuensis | reverse complement strand
ATATGCGAAGAGAAGATCACCGCCCGGTCGACGGCGATCTCTTTAATCAAAGCCCTCACCTCGATGATCTGGTTAGGGTCAAGACCGTTAGTAGGCTCGTCCAGGACCACCAGTTGCGGCCGGTGGATGATCGCCTGGGCAATCCCTACCCGTTGCCGGTAACCGCCCGAGAGATTACGGATCAGGCGCTGGCTGAAATGGGCGATCCCGCAGCGTTCTTTTGCGGCTTCCATGGCCGGCCGGATCTCCGCCTTGGACATTTTCCTTAGGTTAGCACAATACAGTAAATATTCGTCGACGGTCAGGTCCATATACAGTGGCGGGTTTTGCGGTAGGAACCCGATCAGCCGCTTCGCCGCTTCGGGATCTTTCCGCATGTCGATGCCACCCACGTAGACATTCCCTTCCGTCTGGTTGAGCGATCCGCAAAGGATATTCATGGTCGTGGACTTACCCGCGCCGTTGGACCCCAGGAGTCCGACAATACCGCTTTGAGTGATCTCGATGTTGATATCCCGGATGGCCCAGCTGCTGCTGTATTTATGGGACAGGTGCTCAATCTTGACAATGGAATGCTGCATAAAGACAGTGAAAAGTATGGCCGGTCCTTCGGGACCGGCCGGTGAATAAAGAAATGATCCGATTAATTATAGCCCGGATTCTGCGTCAGCAGGGTATTTGTCTCAAGCTGGGTATTAGGCAGGGGAAACAAAGTCATATACGATTGGAATCCGCTTTTCTCCGCATTCAGCACAGTATTGGCCATTCCGGTCCTGACCAGATCCAGCCAGCGGTTGCCCCATTCGCTAAACAGCTCGACCTGCCGTTCATGCATGATCGCCGTCAAAAGACCCGCCTGGGTAGACGCCGTGCTGGCCGGCAGTCCTGCCCTTGCCCGCAACGTATTGAGATCCGACAGCGCGGTACCCAGCTGGCCTAATTCCGCGGCCGCCTCTGCATGGATCAGGTATTGTTCGCCTAACCGGAAGATCATAAAATCTTCTGTCGTCGGGGAGGTATAAGTGTATACATTCTTGTACTTGTAGGGGTAGTAAAAGGTTTGATTGCCCGATCCGGTATTGACAACCACCGAATCTGCCCAGTCCTGCAGCCGCTGATCGCCCGGCTCAAAGGCATTAATCAAAAAAGAGGTCAGAGGATACCTGGGGACCGTCCCGATGGATTGCGGGATATAATTCTGGGCCTCTTTCGTGACCGTCGCGTATCCCCCTGCTCCATCGGCAGGGATTTGCCAGATCGCCTCCTGGCTGCCGTCCAGAAAGACATTGTTCAGGTTCGGCACGAGGGAGTACATGCCGGAATTGATCACCGTATCGGCTGCATTATAGGCGGCCTGCCAATTCTGCTGATACAGATACACTTTTGCCAGGAAAGCCTTGACCACATAGAGATTAGGCCGGTAATTACCCGAACCGGCGTAGGTCGTCGTCAGCACCTGCTGCGCGGCCGTCAGATCTGTCATGATCTGCATATAGATCGAGTCGACCGACGCGCGGCCCAGCTTCGAAGTGGTCGTATAATCGGTGGAAGTGATCAGTGGAACCGGACCGAATAAGTTGACCAGGTAGAAATTGTAGAGCGACCGGACGACTTCCAGCTCACCGGTCAGCTGCGTTTTCAGTGAAGCCGATAACCCGCTGCTGGCAGCTATCCCGCTGATCGCATCGTTCACCGGGTAGAGAGCGGAATACGGATCGCTCCACAGGGAAGAGATATAATCATTGAACGACGTGACGCCGTATTCATAAAATTGCAGGTCATCGCTCTGACCGGTAGTAGTGCTGATTTCGTCGGAAGAAAGGCCGCCACATACGTCCAGCCAACCGTCATCGAACATAAAGCCATTGGTGTTGGCATTATAGCTGTAAATATTCGCCATGGCCGTCATCGTCGTGGCGCTGTCCGCAAATTGCTCCGTCTGCGTGATCTCCGTCGGCGGATTAGGCGGAATTTCGATTAATTTTTTGCAGGCCGTCATCATCGACGCCATCACCAGCATTGTCATCATCGTATAATAGCCGAAAGTTATATTTTTCATGCTGTAATGAATTAGAAGTTAAAGTTGAGTCCGCATACCACCGTTCGCTGGAGGGGGATAGCGGTATAATTGGCGAATTGTTCAGGATCGGACACTTTCCAATTAGTGATCGTCAGCAGGTTCTGCGCATTGATATAGATCCTGGCATTCTGAATATGCGCCTTTTTGCAAAAAGCGTCCGGCAGGGAATAAGACAAGGCTATCGTCTTCAGCCGGGCATAAGTGTCGGTACTGTATGCGCCCGAAGATGCGTCGAAAGCTTCCGCGGCTGTGTATGCAGCGCTGCCGTAACCGCTGGTCAGCTTTTCAAAGGTCGTATGGTCGCCGGGATTCTTCCAGTAATTCAGCGCCTGGACCGGGAGATTATTGGCCGATGTACCGGGCGTGTATTGGCTATAGACCGTCTGCAAATAATTAGGCGCATCCTGGCTGGAGAACTGGAAAAAGATATAGAGACTGACATGCTTGTAAGTAAAAGTATTGCCGAAGCCACCCATATACTTCACTTCCTGGTCACCGATCGGTCCCTTGTCGCCGCCCTGCGATTCCAGTTGATAATTGGGGGTATTCGTCGTCTGACCCTTACTGGTATAGTACTCGAAAAGCCCGGTCTGAGGATTCAGCCCTTTAAAACGATAGCCTATTATTTCCGATGTCGGCTTGCCCAACACATAATCATAGGCATAGGGTGATCCGAGGATGTCGGGGAAGGAAAGCAGCTTGTTCCGGTTAAAGGTAATATTGAAATTCGTCGACCAGCTAAAGGCCTTCGTCTTGATCTGGTTGGAGGTGGCCGTAAACTCCCAGCCCGCATTCTGCACAGTGCCCGGGACATTTTCCAGCACCTGTCCAAAGCCGCTCTGTATGGGCAGCGGATATCCGCCCAGCTGATCGCCTTCGCGATCGCGGTACCAGGTCGCATTCAGCAGCACCCGGTCATGAAACATGCCCAGGTCCAGGGAAGCATTCAGCGATTTCTTCAGCGCCCAGCTATAATTAGGATTATAGAAGTTGACCGGTTCATCGGGCTGAGATCCCTGGAAATTAGGTAAATAGGTGATGGGTTGATAGAAGGCCTGGTATTGATAAGGGGCAATCCCGTCGCTGCCGCTGGTGCCGTAACTGCCGGACAGTTTGGCGTAACTCACGAAAGGCAGCAGGTTCCTGACAACCTTTTCCTCGGAAAAGATCCAGCCGGCTCCCACCGAACCGAAATTACCGAATTGTTTTCCGGGACCAAAATTACTCGATCCGTCCCTTCGACCCGTCATGGAAAGGATAAATTCCTTGTCGTATACATATTTCAGGCGGGCGAAAGTCGCGTCATACTTATAGACACTGATGACATCGTACACTGTTACAGACGCTGCACCATCGATGGACCCGAGAAAATCATCATTGGCATAACCACCCCCCTGGATGTTGTTGCTGTAATTGGTATTTTTCTTATAGGTGGCGCCTGCGAGTGCGGTCAGCACGCCTTTCCCGATCGCGGTGGTGTAATCGATCTGCGGCTCGACATTGATGGTCTCATAATTATTGGTGGCGAACTGTGCCGAGCGATTAATATACAAGGGATTCTGAGCGGTCGACGGAACGGATTGACGCTCGGAAGTGGTATTGCGGTTGTAGCCGGCATTAACGCTGATGCTGAGGCCGGTCATTATTTTATAAGCCAACCGCATGTTGGTGTTCAGATTATACGTCTGCACCAGATCCGGCTCCTTCAAAAAAGGGTATAATGTTTGGTATTGGTCTAAAGGTACTCCTTTATAGCTCCAGAGGAGATTTCCTTGCGGATCCAGCAGATTGGGAGTATTGGGGGATAACAGGATCCCCGAACTGCCACCCCCGGGGGAGTTGTTGTGGTCGTAGCCGAAGTCCGTTCCGAAATCAATGGTCAGTCGGTTATCCTGCGACACATGGTGAAAATTACTGTGCAGGGTCAATCGCTGATCGGCAAAATTGCCGGGGAAATTATAATCGGACCGGGTAAATCCGCCCGAGAGCAGAAAGGTATTGTTGTAGGTGCCACCTGATAAGGTGCCGTGAATGTCCGTATTGTTGGTCGTCTTTCCATCAATGATC
The DNA here is from genome assembly GCA_026225275.1 of Puia dinghuensis. Lineage (GTDB taxonomy): Bacteria > Bacteroidota > Bacteroidia > Chitinophagales > Chitinophagaceae > Puia > Puia dinghuensis_B. The sequence continues at coordinate 624 of JAMFSL010000226.1, read as the reverse complement.
TTTTCCCAGTTGGTGTATTTAGTGGAATCGAAGATCGTCAGGTCGGGGGCGTAGGCAGTGTAATTATTAGGATCGTTGCTGGGCGTGATACCATCGGCCGCAAACGCAGCATTTCGCAGCTGCAGGTATTGCGGGGTATTCATCAATTTGACATTCCGTTCAGCGGTATTCGAACCCGTTGTCACCATTAGATTGAACGTAGTTTTACCAGGTTTACCCTTTTTAGTCGTGATCAGGATGACGCCGTTCGACCCCTGCGTACCATAGATGGACGTCGCATCGGCATCTTTCAGGATACTGACGCTTTCGATGTCGTCGGGGTTGATGCTGCCAAAGGGGCTGATACCGCCGGCAACATTGATCCCGCCGGTGTAGTTAGAGTTGCTGGCGAGAGTGCTCAATTGGTTGATATTGTTGTTCTGCGGAGCAAAAGGCACGCCGTCGATGATGAACAACGGCTGGTCATAGGGTTTTGGGCCGAAACCGCTTGTGGCGTTCAATGTTGTATTTTGGCCCCTGACCTGCACCAGTACCTGAGCGCCCTGCGCCCCGTTCGTGGCGGTGATGGCCAGACCCGGCGCCTGTCCCTGCAAGGCCAGCAGGACATTCGTCACCGGCTGTGCT
>JAMFSL010000225.1 GCA_026225275.1 Puia dinghuensis | reverse complement strand
TCTTTGTCAGTTTGGATGAGCAGGGTCATCCGTGGCCGCATGTCCGAACGAACATCACTTAGCGATGAAAGGCTGCGGGAAGAATAGGGGGAGTGCGGCCGAACCATTGCAACTGCATTGAATCAGTCCCGCCGGTTCCTTGCCGGTACGGAATGCTGGGTCTGGCCCGCGGTTTAAAGCGCATGGTTTTGTGTCATCCGTTGCTCAGCATGACCTGATCGGCAAGGGAGACCCGACCTTTTCTTTCTGTATTCAACGCCCGTCGTTCGATAAAAGAGGCGATTTCCTCAAAACTGCCTTCGCGCTTTGGATTGTTCAAAAGAGCCACTGCGACTGCTTCATGAAGTGATAAAATACACGGCTGCTATTCACTGATCTTTTACGTCCGATCCTTCTCGCCTTGCGCTAAGCATGATCAGGAAAGATTGAAAAATAGTGTCCCCCGCTCCCTTATCGCCTCCTCTACATCGAATTACCATCACCCACCAACAATTTATTTGCATAAAGAGTGATGATATCATACCCCCACGTCGATTTCGTTTGCAGGGTTTCGTGATCTTGCCTGGTTGCTTTACGCACAACTTCATATCCCCGCAGAACGTTGGAGTATTGATCGTAAACCTGACATTCCACCACAAGCTCAATTTCCAAATCATTTTTAACCAAATCTATACATCCTTCAATAGCCTCATTGTGAATGGAGATGGTTTTGATATGCACGTTCCCTTCCCGCAATAACTTCAGGCGCGAGCTATCGAGGCTATCGACCGTTGGCTTGCTATCACCCACCCAATCCAGCAAGCCTACGTAAAAATGTCGGGTACTATAAGTCCCTCCCTGCGGTACAGCCAAAACGACTCCGCAGGCATATTTCCCATTTGAAAGTTTGACAGGCCAAAAATGCCCCGGTTTTAATTTGGCATTTGACTTCGGAATAAAAGGATAGCTGATATCCATGCGTAAATAATTAGCTCACCAGTTTTTTTAATATGCTCAATTGGTCAAAATTTTCATAAACGTACACATACCCTATTGTAATGGCTACCGATGCCAATTGCCGATCAAATAATAATCATTAAACCTGTTTTCGTTGGCGGCGACAGTCTCCGAATGTTTTAGGCGAGTAGCCAGTTTCAACGGGCTGAAAAAGGTGAGTGCCTGGGAATATCCGTTAACGAGTGCAATGAATAGAAAAAGCCTTTCCACTATTCCCTTGAGGATTGATTTGAAGTCGAATCCGAGCCGTGCATAAAATTGCTGTGCAATGGCAGCAAAAGCAAAGGCAATGATTATTTCAGCTATTCCGAATATGACCAGTAATACGAGAAATTTAGACATCTGAAACCTCCCCGATATATTTAATGATTTGTTTTGTGGCGAAATATTGATCCAATTTAAGGCTTCTCTCTCGCTTCCACATTAAAGATCGGTCTTTATTTGCTGCCTCTGCAACCTGTTTGTAATCCTTGTGCTGTAGGAACATTCCGATGATGCGATAGTCCTTATCAATTTTCCAATCGTCAAGAATACCTTGAAAAACGAGAAAGGCATCATCAAGGGCCATGCTCCTTTTTTTATTGTCTAAATAAAAGGCAAATCTGGTCCTGGTATCTTTTGAACTCTCTAAATGCTCTCTTGCCGTTGCAAGCCCGCTGCCTAACATGCCATACTCAATTTTGCGGTTTAGGGGCGTTTCGATTTCGCCCTCTTCCAATATGTATCGAAGCTTAAAGTTTTTGCCATTGGTGGCAATTTTTTCTTCGATGCTGAAAATGATTTCTAATGCTGCCGACAAATTCTTTATAACACTTTGGAATTCATCCCCCAGCGTAATCGTCATCGGTGAAAGAAAACCATTTTTCTTTTCCTTGTTCACGGCATCAATGGTTTCCTTAAAACTATTGATCAGCATGAGTTGATCTTTTCTGCGACTGCCAATGACATCACCCATCAAGATCAGGTATTTGCTTTGTTTCATCATTGTTGCAAAAATAGTGAAATAATACCTATAATTTCACAAAACATGCAATAATTCAACTTGTTTCACTTATAGTGAAATGGGAGGCACAACCTCCCAGCGTTCGCACCAGGCAATACCATATTTTACCATCTCACACCTTCGCAATCCCATTCCGTATCGCATACAGCACCAGCCCCACCCGTGAGCTGACCTGCAGCTTTCTGAACAAAGCGTCCCGATAGCCGTCCACCGTCCGTTCGCTGACAAACATTTCCCGAGCGATCTCTGCATACGTCTTCTCACTACAGATCTGCTGCAGAAAAAACACCTCCCGGTCAGATAAATGACCCGGAGCATCGGGCTTACTTTGATCCCCGGCAAAAAGATGCACCGACCGCAGGATCTTCCGCGACACCAGTTCATTGTAGTAATAGCCCACGCCCAGCAGGTCTTCAAAAGCCTGCTTCAATTCTTCCGGATTGGCATCCTTCAGCACATAGCCCCTGGCGCCGCTACGGATCATTCCAATGATCGCCGTTTCGGCATCCATCGTACTCAACGCCAGCACCCTGATATCCGGCTGGTGTTCCCGCACCCATGTAGTCGTGGCATAGCCGTCCATCCCCGGCATCGCGATATCCATCAGGATAATATCGGGCTGGGCGCCCGCAACCAACTGCCTGACGCATTCCGCGCCATCACCCGCATCGAACAATACCCGGTAACCGGGGAACAGATTGATCAGGGCCGCCAGCCCTTTACGGAACATAGTATGGTCATCTACGATCGCAATATGCCGGATATCATTCATATGGAATACTTAAATGGACTTGTGTTCCTTGCCGAAGTACGCTTTCAACCATGCTGCTGCCACCCGCCAGCCGCATCCGGGTTCGGATATTACTCAGGCCCAATCCGCCGCTGCGCTGCATCACAGCCTCAGTATCAAATCCCTTCCCGTTATCCCGTATACATACCCCGACATCCTGGTGGTGGTAATCCAACAGGATCGAGATGCTTGTCGCTTCCGCATGCCGGATACAATTCTGAAGGCTTTCCTGGATCGTGCGGAACAAGATCAGCTTCTTCCGGGGCTCGATATCCCTGGCTTCCCCTGTTACAATCACCTCAGCCCGGATAAGGCCCGTCTTGTTGATCCGGCCCACTTCCTGCGCCAGCGTTTGCTCCAGACTGTGGGACTGGATCCGGTCGCTGCTCAGGCTGCGCGCAAGGTCCCGGAGGTCAGCCATCGCGTCCCCGATATTGTCCCGGATATCCCGCAACAATCCTTTGTCCAGGTGATCGCCCGCATCCATCACATTGATCTGAACCTTCGCCAGACTCAGGATCTGCCCGACATTGTCATGGATCTCCTGGCTGATGGCCAGGAACGTCTGCTCCTGGATTTCCAGCTGCGCTTTCAGCGATTGCTCCCGGAATTGCAGTTCCAGTTCCGCCACATGCTTTTGCTGCGCGAATCTTCTCCGCTGGTGCAGGAACAAAAATAGCAAAACGATAGCTGCCAGTACCAGAAACAAAGCGATACAGGCGATCAGGACGATGAGTACTTCGTTGTATTGACTATCCGGCATAAATATCCATAGCTGAATGAGGCGTACATCAGGCAATCCAGGACCAATCGGGTATTCAGCAGCGCAAGGTTCACAGATCTGTGTGCTAAGTAATAGCTCAGAAAGAAATTGAGCGTTCCGAAAAAGGGCAATTCCCATAAGTAAAACATCAGCATTCCCGTGGCAATCCAAAATTCAGGCAGGTGCCGGATGGACTGGATCTCTTCGGCCATAACAAGCTGATAATAATACATGAGCACAAACAGAATGCTGAAAAAGCTGCCTGCTACCGTCACATAGGTATTCCACTGATTGAACCGGAATATAAAGATGAAGGTTGCCAACCAAAAGATAGGAAAAACCACGAGAAATAGCAAGATAATCCGCCGCAATGCCTTCACCCGGATCAGCAGGTAATAGAAATACCCATAGACCCAGAATTCCACCAAATTGAACGGCCCGTAGACCACCATCGTGTTTTTGATGTGTAAGGTCCACAAAAAATAGAGGCAAAAAATTTCCACTACGAAAGTCAAACCCAGCAGCCCCGCAAACAGTTTCAGGTGGAACGGAAGGCCGCTCCTGAAACTAATCAGGCTGGTGAGAAAGGCGATCAGTACAATGGCTAAATAAACAGATTTTATTGCAGACATTATCCCGGATTGATCAAGGCGTGTTTTCCGACGGGTTTTCAACGGGCTTCCGACAGGTTTTCAACGGGCTTCCGATCCATTCAGGAAGCAGCAGGCAGCAGGCTGCCGGTGCACGTATCGGGCGGACAGGGGAAGCCGGTGTCAGACTCGGGATCCATTTCACCTCTACCCGTCGCCGAATCAGTATGCACAACACGACGCCGTTTTGTCCCCAGCACCCACGAATGCGGCACCGGACTATTCTGCCGGTGCAGCTCGAACAACAGCGTCAGCTGATAATTCAGCGGAAGGTTACCATCGCTGAAGTCTGTCGGCGTATAACACCCAAACTTCGCCACGACGGCCGTCAGGGGGTTGACCGGATCCTTCAACAGCTCCTGGATATAGCTGATCAGGCCGGGCCGGCCCGGACCAGCGTCGACAAATATGCCCATCCGGTACCAGAGACTCCTGGTATCGCTGAAACCGGCATTCTTGCTGACCTTCGCTCCGTCCTGGCTCATCTTCGGCAGTCTTTCCTGGTAGTGCCTGATCCAATTCGAGGCGGTATCCTTGTCCGATCCGCCTTTGCCCGCGTTGGCCAGACGGACCAATTCGCTGCCCGTCATAATGAAGCAATTGTCGAGGTCATCCCCGTGAATAACAAGCTCCCCTTTTGTGACCGCAATCGTGGGAACATAGATCAGGGTAAGATTACCTTCGCAGCCTGCCGGGATGTATTGGCTGCCGGAATCCGTCACGCTCGACCGATGAGCGGCGAAATAGACCCGGAGACCCGAATATTTCCGCGGCCCGGCCGTCAGGAAATTCAATAGCTGCAGAAAGACGGGGACTTCATACCTGATGTGCTCGATTTCGGGCTTACCGATGATGTTCTCCATTACCGCCCTTTTCCTGGTGGTGTAATAGTCGATCCTTTGACCCGCCAGACTGGGTTCGATGATAGAAGGTGGCAATGACTGCTTCGTAGCTGACATAATAGTTGATTTTACAGGTTAAAAAAAAGGCCGGTTGAGGGGTTAGGAGTGATGCAATGTACCCCCGGTTCTAAAACTCCGCAACCGGGAAAACACCCCTATAATCATCCAAAATAAGGTGTTTTCCCCCATCCGTTTGGTTGATTAATTTTTCCGATACCTTGATCCGATAGTCTTGATTGGTGAAATCACCTTTTTTTGCTTAACTAAACGATATGGGCGCGGTCGCCTGCGGCAAAGTTAAAGATTGTATTCTTTTTTGATCTGCCGGATCAAATTTTTGGCTTTTTCAGAGAGGGCCTTAAGGGAAACAACTTCGTTGTGTTCGTTGCGTTCCAACAGGCTGGTTATTATCACCAGCTCATTGATATCCGCTTCATTTGTAGAAAAGAGTGTTGGATCACCTTGTGGGGCGACAAGATCAATCGTAGCGGGATCCGTCATGCTGGAGAAATCCGCGGAACGAAACACTTTAGCGACTATATGACAATAGTCGTTTGTTTGTACATCTTCGATGGCCTGCAGGTCCTGAACGCCGTCCAGTTGACCGATATAAGCATAGATGCTGTCTACTATGGCTTGTTGCCGGATCAACTGGAGACCACCGCTTTTCAATTGCTGGAAAGTACCATCGCGTATATAGAAAGCGGTTTTAGGGATAATTAACCGGGCTGCCTTATAGATACCGTTAGTTTGAGCGGGCACCTTATGGTCTTTCAAAGCGCTGACAAGGAGTGCTGCGTTCTTCACCTGCTCTTCCTTATGCCGCCATGCATAATCGCAATTTCCCATATCCACCTCCAGGTCGTTGATCATGGAGCACATATAATCGCGTTCTTTGTGCTTATCCTTACAATTATCTATCAACAATCCGGTGCCGAGGGTAATGACGATAGCGATGGCCGAGACCAGAAAGTCGTAAAAATATTCTCTGAATCTCTTAGCGCGGGGGGTTGGGGACTCTGCGGGTTTAATGACTTCAGCCATATGGGTATCATTTAGTGTTGAAACAGGAGATCGAGCAGTTTCTGTATAATCCCGGCCAGCAGGGGGGATGCTACCAGCAGCGTGCCTCGAACCAGGCTGAACGTGTCTTTGACGAGATCCAGCTGTGCGCCCTGCTGCGGAGGAACGGCGTCGGCGGCTGCTGCTCCGGGATCTTCGGGCCGATACTGCATTTCGAGTCTGATCTCGTTGAACCGCAACCTGGCCGGTAGATAGACCAGCAGAAGGATCGCCATATACATCCCTCCATAGAGATAGACAATGTCGCCTCTTAGCGGGCTATAACCCCAGTTGGACGCCAATAATCTGACAAAATCGAAACTGTTGATGGCGTTGAATAGGGCGCCGGTGCATAGAACCGTGAGGGAAAGGATGACGGCCGAAAGGACGAAATATTTATTGAAATAGCCTAGCAATTTGAAATAGGTATTTTCAAGAATTTTCTTTTGACCATCCAGGTCGGTTTTTTGGGCCTCGTCGGTTGTTTTAGCCATCGCGGCCTTTTTTTCTCCCACGCTCTGGTGCAAAAAACCTAATACAGAAGCGGTATAGATAAATCCGGCGAGACAACAGGCAGCTGTGGTATAGCCAATGAAATTCAGCATGCTCAGTGATACATTTAAATGTCGCCGAAAGAAAAGGCTCTTGACGGGCAGCTCATCGTTAAAACTGTGTCCGACGGTGAGCGCAAGTAAGGCCAGAGCCGCCAGGATGATCACCCACATGAAGTAGAATGGCCTTTGTTTGAAAAAAGTAGATTTGAAAAAAACGATATTTTCGTGTTCGATCAATTTAAAGATATCGTGTGCGGTGACGATGCTCGTCGAAACTGCGATGGCGCAAAAACTGCAAAAGACCGCAATGAGGAAGATAAATGTTGCTACTTCCGGATATTTGGCAAAGAAAGCCATATTGCCTAATGGGTTCTCGACGGTTAACTGCGTTATTCCGGAATGGGTCAATTGCGGAGATATACCTGGTATCCTGATCCAATATCTGACGCTGGTCTTCCATTCATAGCCCTGGTCTTCGAATTCTTTTTCCCAGGACACGAGGTTTTCCGGTATGATGTCGAGATGGATAAGGTTATTCAATTGCGCTAGCGATACGGAGTCGCCGAGGCCTGCATCCTGATAGCTGTTCTTGTCCTGTCTAAGCGTTATGATCGACGTGGTGTCGAAGGTTCTCGATACGGTCCAAAAAGTAGTCGAGTCCGTAGAAGGGGCCGGGTTTTTTTGACCGAGTTTTGGATCCAGAAGCGAGACATCCTGTTTAAGCGAGTCCAACAGGTGGTCTATGGCCTCATTGACAAGTTCCCTTGGATGATAGGATATCTCGTGGAACAGGTGGGGCGAGGGCAGACAAAGATCGAAGAAGCTATCGTAGCACATGACGATAAGACCACAGAGCAGTCCGATAAACCCTATCCCTGAGAGCTTCGCGACCCTGTATTGTGGTTTGATCTTTTGAGTGTCCATCAATTAGAGCTTCCTTTTGGATTATTCAGATTGAAGGTGACATTAAGAAATCCCAGGAAATTGCCTTTATTGACGTCTTTTTTGACCACTATCGAGATCCAGGGCGATTTGGAATTGGGTCTTGCCTGCAGGGTGCCGGTGGGTAACCAGTCGAGTCTCTTTTCTCCTTTGTAAAGAGAGGAAGTTACCTGATCGAATTCGGAAGTGAACGTTATTTCGAACAGGGCATTCCCGTCCTTGTCGCTGGCAAAGACCTTGGTGATGCCCGGGAGGGCGGTGATCTTGTTGTGATTAGCGGTGACGTGGGAGGTATCCGTGGTCACCGAATCGCCCGCCTGGACGTTGAGCTCCCAGGGCCTGTCCGTGTTGCCGAAGCCCCATAAGAATGTGAGATAAGGGGCGTGTTGATTTTGAAGGTTGCTTTGATTATAGGTATAGGTATAGCCTAATGAGAGTGACGGACGCATTTTGATCTTCGCGATCGTCGTCTTATATTTTTTCTCGATGTAGGTATAGACCCCGGTAAGATCCTTGCCAGGGAAGACGTTAGGAGTCTTGGCAATTTGATCATTGAGAGTCTTGGTGTATTCGGTGAAAAGTTCCGAGTTGGCGGACGTCGGGTTTGACGGCTCTTTTCCATTTTGCATTATGCTGTATAGATAGCTTAGGAATTGATCGGTAAGCGGCTTGACGATGATATAGCCGAGATGGTAGGCAAGGGCCGAATCG
>JAMFSL010000224.1 GCA_026225275.1 Puia dinghuensis | reverse complement strand
CTTTTCAGATCCGCTTCCACTTGCCGGCAATATTCTTTTAACTGTGTTTCCAGCAGGTCTGTCTTTCTCGTGTATATATATAGATGCCCTGCAAAAGACAAAAAGGAAAAAATGATAAAAAGGGCCAGGAGCCATTGCCATTTAGGGCTTTGCCCTGCAATCGGATAAAAAAGGAATGCCGCTGCATTGAAAATGAAGTAAAGGGAAAGGTGCACCCACAAAGCTTTTGATTTTCGCATAGCAAGTTTTATACCTTCTGCGAAGAAAGTAAGTGATGATTGCTACTAATGGTTTGCCTGGAGTCAACGATGAGATACGAGTATGATTTACATCGGAATGTAAATAAGGGTAAGCATTATCTTCTATATACTTTACGCCTAATATAAGATATCTTTCTAATAATTTTCATTTATTTGCTGGCATTAACATATCGGGCTGCCATCCTTATCTGATGGCCGGATGGCAGCCGAAGGGAATATTGACAATGATACGGCAGCCTTTACCCGGCGCGGTATCCAGAATAGCGTTGCCGTCATACAGCCTGGACCGTTCGAAAATATTAGAGAGCCCAAGTCCTTTGCGGGTGTTGGTCGGATCGAAGCCTTGCCCGTCGTCCCTTATCTCCAACCTCACCCGATCGATATCACGATCCAGCCCTATTTCGATTTTTTTCGCCTTGCTATATTTGATAATATTCTTGGTTTGTTCCTGCACGATCCGGAACAGCGTAACCTTTTTACTTTGGCTCATTTGTTCCAGTTCGCCCGTCCGGCTATGGGTAAATTCAACTTCGAACAGGTCGCCAACGCGAAGATCCTCAACGAGATCCTCAATACTGGCCACGAGACCGCCCTTTTTAAGGTCGGGTAAGACCATGGCTTTCGAAAGGACTCTCACCTCTTCGATCGCTAGCTGGATAATTTCCAGATTTTTTTCCTTTATCTGCTTGAAATCCTCGATGTCCGGATTCAAAACACTTAAATGTAATTGCGCCGAGGCCAGTAACTGATTAATATTGTCATGCAATTCGTGGCCGATCCGGGTACGTTCGTCTTCCTGGGCCTTGATGATGGCTTCCGCGATCCCCTTCTGTTCTTTTAGTTTTTGTTTTGCCAGCAAGGTCTCCATCTCCCTGAGCCGCTCGCTAACCTTCTTTTCCTCCTGTCTTGCGCGGTAGGACTCAGTGATATCCAATGCGCATCCTCCGACCAAACTGTCCTGTTCGGCGCTATGCACAGGAAACACCAGCACCTGGTAAACATGTTCATCCCCATCGTCCAGCCGGAATTTGACAATGCTGCGATCTTCCTTTTTGCCTTCCAGGTCCAGGTGCTTTTCCCTGATAATGCTGGCAAGTGGTCCGGGGATAATGTCTGCCAGTTTTTTCCCGTATGCCGATTCGTTCACCTGGAAATATTCAAGCAGGGATTTGTTGGCGTATTTCAGTTTGTCTTCCTTATCCACGATCCACGAGAAAAATGGGCTATGGTCCATGAAGGCCAAAAACAAAGCTTCCCTGTCCTTGGCCACGCGTTCAAATTCTATTTCCCTGCTAATATCCTGGAAAGTAGATACGACGGCCTGTGCCGGAAATTCCGGCCGATCCAATATAGGTTGGGAATTACACAATAGGGTACGGTACCTGCCGCCCGGAAGTTGAATATTATACACGGCATTCCGCTGTACTTTTCCGGCACTGGTTTCCCCCAGCATGGATAGGTTCTTTCCCGAATATAATTCTTCGAGGGTAGTGTTGAAGATCTCCGCCGCTTTTCTATTGGCCGAAATGACCCCTCCTTCAGCGTCCTGCAACAGGATTCCAACGTTCATGTCCTCTACCATGGTCTGGTAATTCAGTTCCATGATCCGTTTTGTTTTTATCAATTGGACTTCATTGGCGATATCATATCCGAGGCATAGAAATTTTTCGGACCCGCTGCCCCTTCTGATACAGGATACCTCCCATTTTATCCATCGCCAAAAGCCGTTATGGATCCTTATTTGAACTGTAGAAGGGTCCTCCTTTAACGAACAGCCGGCCAGCATTTCTTTGAATAGCGCCTGATCACCCCGGTGAATAAGATCAAAAAAAGTGTGATGGACCTTCGTTTCAGGGGAAGAGAGGAACCGGGTATAGAACTCTGAATTGGTAAAGGTTAGGACGCCATCCTGGTCGATGATAGCCAGGTAAAAGGGCTTCCGGACGTCGAGTGAGGCTACCCATTCGCTGATATGAATTCCGTTCGTGTTCATGGCTTTTTGAATGTACTGATGTTAACAGGCGGCGGAAAGTACCGAAGGCAGCAGATCGATGTCTGTCGATTTATCCAGGAAATAGCTGGCCCCCAATTTTTTGCAGATATTCCTGTAATAGATATTGGCATTGTTCGAGATCATGAGTACGGCGGTCTTCAGGTGTCGTTCACCGATCAGGCGCAACAACTCAATACCGCTTTTATCCGGCAGGTTGATATCCAGCAATACCATATCCGGAGTGAGACGGGACAATACTTCCACGCCTTCCTGGTAGCTTGCTGCGTGAACGACAAAAGAAATATTCTCGATCTCTTCCATGATCGGGATCATTCTTTCCAAAATAAGGATCGAATCATCAACGATGAGGACTGTCTTTTTATCCTTTTTCATACGCTCGATTTTATATAGCAAAGGAATAGCAAAAGGGAAGGGGGAAAAATAGAGGATAAACCTTATCGGTTGTACTGGATATGATCGGCCTGCGTAAAAGTACGACTACAAGGAGATGGCCCGTACGCCTGTCCACCGATCACTCTGCCGGGGCTGGCGCTCAGAATAGGGAAAACGGTCAGTTGGTACACCAGTTTCCTTCCACTTTTCACCGGCAGGCTGATCGTACTATGATCCGGTCTTCCGCTTTCGCCCACAAGCCGGTGTTTGTCCCGGAACCAGGTGGCTATAGCACCGCGGCGGTCTGTTTATATCAATTTATTCTCGATGGCATAGAGCGTGAGGTCGGCATTGGTCTTTAAGTTCAT
>JAMFSL010000223.1 GCA_026225275.1 Puia dinghuensis | reverse complement strand
TGCATATTCTTATCTAAAGTGACCCAGTGATTCTGGTGCAAAGTGACCCGGTAGAGGCCAGGTAGTCGCTTTGCGATCCTAAAAAAATTGGAATTCTGATCGAAAGTGACCCACCTTGATGCCTCGATCCTGCTGACATTCCGGCACAAAGTGACCCACCCGGGAGCATATATTTTTAACCTTCCAGAGCTTTGGACCATAAAACCCAGAGCTATGGCCAATCGAGTTAAAGAGATGCAAACGGTACGCGCCATTCTTCAGTTAATGCACCGGCAGGTGTCATTGAACCAGATTGCCGGGCAACTACAGTTGGCCCGCAGGACAGTAAGAAAATATGCGAAGCTCGCCCGGGATTCATCCTATCAGTTGGACCAGCTGCTGGCACTGGATGATCCCTCCTTATGTGCGGTCATGTACCCGCCTGCGGCGCCTATCGCACCAGACATCAACAGCCGGTGCAACTATTTTGTGTCCCGCATGCAGTATTATGCCGGAGAGCTAAAGCGCACGGGAGTAACCCGGCAGCTGCTATGGAAGGAGTACCAGCGGGATTATCCTGTTGGCTATTCTTACTCTCAGTTTTGCCACCTACTGGCTCAACATCAACGCATTAAACAGGCTACCATGCATTTTGAGCATAAGCCGGCAGATAAGACACTGTATGATTTTGCCGGCAGCAAAATGCATTATACGGACCCGGAGACGGGGGAAGTAAAAGCTGTGCCTGTGCTGATCGGCGTGTTGCCATTCAGTGGTTACAGTTACGCTATTGCCCTGGAAGACGCCACTTTGCCGCAGTTGGCAAAGGGCCTGAACAAAAGCGCGACCTGGTTTAGTGGAGTGACCCGGTATGCCAAGTTCGATAACATGGCGCAGGTGGTCAGAAGGAGCTGCCGGTATGAACCAATCTTTACAGAGATGATCCAGCAATGGGCCATGTACTACGGCATGGGACTACTGGCCGCCCGTGTTCGCAAGCCCAGGGATAAACCACATGTAGAGAATGAGGTTAAACTGGTCTATCAGCGGATCTATGCGCCCCTGCGGGATAGGGTGTTCTTTAGTTTGGCTGAACTGAATGCCGCTATAGAGCAGCAGCTTCGCGCCCATCACGACGAACCCTTCCAGAACGAGACCTTTAGCCGACGACAGCTGTTCGAATCGCAGGAGAAACCCCTATTATCTCCTCTGCCTCCGACCTCGTACGAACTAAAGCACAAGGTCCAGGCAAAGGTATGCCAGGACTATCACATCATCCTGGGAGAGGACTGGCACCACTACAGCGTTCCTTATCAAAATATTGGCAAGCTGCTCGATGTCATCTACGATACGGACACGGTTGAGATCTATCATCTTCACCAACGAGTGGCACTGCATCGCAGGAGCTTTAAGCGACGGGGGTGGACGACCTTGAAAGAACATATGCCGCAAGCCCACCAGAAAGTGTATGAGCAGCGCGGCTGGAATAAAGAAGACTTTTTGCAAAAAGCAGCCAGTATCGGCCCGGATACCTATGCCTTCCTGGAAGCCCTTTTTCAATCCCGCACCTTTACCGAGCAATGCTTCCAGGCATCCCTGGGCATCATGCGCCTGGCCAAGACCTATGGCCCCAAACGATTGGATGCCGCCTGCAGGCGGGCCATGGCCTTCAGTACCTATACCTATAGGATCATCCACACAATCTTGCATAACAACATGGATAAAGAAGATCTGCCTGCTGGCCAGGGCGATCTGTTCCAGATACCGGAGCATGAAAATGTCCGGGGAAGCAGTGCTTACGAATAGCCGCCACCTTACACCCGACATGTCTCCAAGCTTTCTATTTATTTAATCAATAATCATTTTATGAACACTCAACACACAGTAGATCAACTCCAGGCGCTTAAACTCCATGGAATGGCCAGGGCTTACGGGGTCATTACCAGTCAACCCGTTCATCTGCACCCCGAAGCCCACGAGATGGTGGCCATGCTGACGGAGGCAGAGCTACAATCAAAACTTCACTACCGAACTCAACTCTTCCTCCGGCTGGCCCGTCTGCGCTACTCAGTCCTTCCGGAACAGATCCAATGTTCTGCTGGACGCAACCTGACCAGGGAACAGTTGCTGCTGCTTTGTGAAGGAGCTTTTATCCGCAACGGGGAAACGGTCCTGATCAACGGTTCCACCGGCTCCGGCAAGAGCTTCCTGGCCTGCGCCCTGGGGCGACAGGCATGCATCCTGGGCTATAAAACACTCTATTACTCCATGAATCGTTTTCTGGAAGCTTTGGCCACCTCAAAAGTTGACGGTTCTTATGTGAAGCTACTCAACCTCCTGGCGCGGATACCGGTATTGATCTTCGACGACTTTGGTCTTCAGGAACTCGACCATCCTGCAAAACTGGCCTTGCTCCAAATATTGGAAGACCGGTATGGCAAAGGTGCCACCATTATCACCTCTCAACTACCGATCAAAAAATGGTATGACTACATCAATGATCCTACCCTGGCCGATGCCATTATGGACAGACTGTCAGCCCGAGTCCACAAAATAGATTTGAAAGGAGAATCACTTAGAAAGGAGAAAACAAATTAACTTTATCATCTACGCTCCCTCCGGTGGGACACTTTGCTTCAGAACAACCGGGTCACTTTACTTAAGAATTTGCAGCATAGGTGTTGTTGGGTGATCATTTGAATTCGGGACGCACTGCGTCCCGAATCTGTAGCTGATTATCGATTAGACCTGAGTTCAACGATTATTTGACCGTTTCGTTGGATTTCTCTGTCAACCACCTATTTGCGAAAGTCCCTACGATTTCTAACAAACGATCAAATTGTTTACTCAGGGACGCATATTGGATAAAAGCTAATTTTGCATAGAATTCCTTTTGCGGCAAGGCTCCGTGAGAATTGAAAGCTTTGGTATGTTGGTTGATAATTATGCCGGTTTGTTTAATCTTCTCCCGGATCGCTTTGATTTCTTCTATGACCGGGTCTAGTGCAGGATCGCTTATAAAGATTTTAATTCGACGATTCTCTAATATGCTCCTAAGAAGGTCACTCATTCCATAATGGGGTGGATAGCTCAAAATATTCTTCAATTCCTGGTATTTTTCAGCGCCCACCCGCGTGCAAACCACGTGTTTTAATTCCTTGTGTGCAGGTAACTTTTTTAGTCACATTGGTAAATATTTTAATATATCTGAGAAATTTTGCTGATGCCCTTTTGATTTTTGTCTACAACTATACATCTTGCTGTGCGCAAAAAAGGCGCACTCAAAACGCTCCTCGGGGAGGAAGAAACATCTAATTTTCGTCGGGGGGCGACCGCAGGGAGACCCCTCCGGGGAACCTCATCTTAAGAAACCCTTTTTTGATCGACCAGGATTTGGTCTATTTCGACTGCGTCATAATAAATGAGTCCGCCAATCTTGGTATACGGTAGTTTGCCATTGTTCCGAAGGGTCTGAAGCGTTCCGCCCGAAATATTGAGCAATTTTCTGACCTCATAAGATTTCAGCCAGCGTTTGGAGGTCTTACCTAAATGAGCTTCCAGCACGAGTTTAATATCCATCATCAAGGTGACCCGGAATTTCTCCAGGTCGGCCAGGGTGACCAATTGAGAACTGGACGGCTTTGGCGGGTCTTCGGCAATATATAATAGCTTTCCCATACTTTTTATTCCAATTTAGACTGAAAAGTGGCCTGCCTCTCAGAGTGGAGAACCGGTATGGACGGATTTATTTGAAATTTATCTTCTTTTTCACGTTTCTGAATAAGCAGTATCTTAACAGCCCTATATTATAGGCATAGCAATGAATTTGTTAGAAAGATACATTCAAGGTGATACCGTTCGGGTTTATGAGGAAATTGACCGCATTGGGCAAGATGCTTTTGAAAGGAATAATATTCCAGAGATAAAAGCCGTCTTAACCGAAACCATGAATAGGGTCGCTTACAACCTGGAGGTGATCCATACCGCCCTGGTTGAGCAGAAATATTGCTTTAAGAAAAATCCCCGGCATTATTTTGAGGTCCCGTTGCTTAAACCCCGATGGGGAGCCCCAATCCATATTTACAGATTAGAAAGGGTGATCAGTGCATTCGGATATGTACCATTGTCGCTGAAAATGTTTTATAAAATAGTGGGCTCCTGTAATTTTGCCTGGGATTATGACTCCAATGATGTGATTCCCTGGGAAGGTGCTGACCCTATCCAGATCAGTCCGATAACTGATCTCTTGGCGGAAGCAAAGGAAATCGAGCCGGATGAGGACCCGGTGGGACTTCCTGTATCAGCAGACTATTATCACAAGGACAATATCAGCGGTGGACCGCCTTACAGTGTTGAGCTTACGGCAAAGCCGCAAGTAGATAGTCTTTTTCTCTACGAAGAGCATGAAACAACATTTGTTAACTATCTCAGGATAACCATGGAGAATTGTGGATTTTCCCGGGCTCATGAAATTAGTGAACTGCCCGGCTTTATGAATTATTATAAAAAGGTCAAACCACTGCTCAAATTTATTTGATAACTATTTTGTACTTAATCAAAATGCCCATAAACAAGTCAGTCGTGAAATTCCTGCTTATTTTATCGTCTTCCTTAACGTTATTTCAGATGGGATTATCCCAAACGGTATCTGTGAATAATATTGGCGATACCATTCTTTCAAAGAAATTGACCATAGGCAGCTTTTGCCTCTGTCAAACGACGGTAACAGATTTAAGAAATCTTGATAAGGACCTGAAAGAGATAAAGGTAGAAGAAATGGATATGTGCAATGACGGTTTCTCGCAAGATGCGAGGTTTGTCAATCAAAAAGGGTACTATTCGGACAAATACCCTGGCTTTATATTTCAAAAAGATAATGAAACCGACTATATAAGTAAGATCAGGTTGACGAATGAATTTGTAGGTAATTTGCCGGATGGGACGCCTATCGACATGAAGCATCTGCTTGCCAAGGACGTGATCAAACTTTACCCTCGCTTTAATACTTGGAGATCAAGGGGCTGTTCGGACTATTGGAATTTAACAAACGATACGCTTTCTTTTTTCGTAAGAATCGATAAAAATAAGAAACCACAATATCCTATTGATGAAGCGTTGTATCTTGAAAAGCCAATAGAGGGCATTGATCTTGTTGTTTCTTGTTACGGCATTTTTACTAGAGCGGACCATCGTTATAAGAAATTATTCGATGATCCCGTTTTTTTTATTGATAGTGTCAACGTTACAAGAATCGAATTGCAAAAATATCAGCCTTCGGATATAGCACTTGTTACGGTCTACAAGGATACAAATGCAATTAAATTGGTAGGGCCTCAAGGCAAAGATGGCGCGGTCTATATTGAAACAAAAGCCTTCGCAAGGATTAAATACTGGCACCTCTTTAGCGAAAGATCTCCCGAATATTTAAATGCCGTTCCAAATCCTCAAAGCGACAGTTCAGTCGCGTATATTCTTAACGGCAAGGTACTTAAAGAAAACTTCGAGGGCGATCTTTCATTGCTTGATGATAAAAGCCTCACCGAAATATCTGTAATTGACGCCGAAAAGTTGAAGAAGGATTTTAATGTTTTCGATAAAAGGATTGGGGTTTTAATAAAAGCAAATGTTACGGAAAAACACAAAAGCAAAGGAACGATGATGTCAAACTGAATTTTTCGAAATTAGCCTGTCCTTTAAAAGGGCCATATCATCGCTTACTTTTCTGTCCAAGACCTTCGCATAATGGTGGGTCGTTTTTAGGTTCAAATGCCCTAACATTTTGCTAACCGTTTCAATAGGCACCCCATTGCTCAAAGTGATCGTAATAGCGAATGTATGACGGGCGATATGGAAAGTCAGGTTTTTAGAAATTCCACATACGTCCGCAATTTCCTTCAAATAGGCGTTCATTTTCTGATTGCTCAAAACCGGTAGGAGATGCCCGGAATCGTAACAGGTGGGATGATCTTTATACTTTTCGATGATCGCCAGGGCAGGGGGTAAAAGCGGAATCCGGGATTGGGTCTCGGTTTTCTGCTTGCTGGTAAAAATCCAATAGCTTCCGTCAATACCCGGACCGATCTCGGATCGTTTCAATTTCTTGACATCGGCATAGGCCAGCCCGGTATAGCAGCTGAACAAGAAAATATCTTTTACGTAATTCAGCCGATCGGTCGGGAATACCTTCGAATGGATCTTATCCAATTCCTGTTGCGTTAGAGCTTCTCTTTCCACTTCCTGCTTGGTTGTCTTGAATCCCAGGAATGGGTCTCTCAGCAGCCAGCCCTTGCGAATACAGCCATTTACAATTTTCTTCAAATTGCTGATATACTTCATGGTGGTATTGTGTGCACAATTCCGCTGGGTTTTCAGCCAAAATTCCAGATCGGTGACAAATTCGAAATTCAGGCGCTTGATATCAATATCGGCCAGACCGTATTTCCATTGCAGAAAAGCCTGGGTATGGTCCCGGGAAGTATTATACCGGTCGAGCGTGGCTTGCGCATAATCCTTGCCGGCCTTGATTAGAGCGGCCATCTGGTCATTGTGCTGCTGAAAGATCTCAATCAGCATCCGGGGCGCTTCAGTAAGGCCCACCCATTTTTCACGGAAATTATCAAAGTTGACGGCAACCCCGTCTAGCACCATTTCACGCTCCACCCGGAGAACTTTGCCGGTAAGCGCATCCAGGTAGCGATTGACCTGGTGGGCCTGTTCATTGTTCCCTTTCACCCGCCCGGCGGCTACCGACCATTGCGCGGCGGAAACGTAACGTTGGATGCTTTGATCCAACCTTTGGCCATTGATCGTTAGCCGGATGTAAATAGGAGAGAGACCTTTACTTGTCTTTTTTGATTTTCTGGCGTAAAAGAGGACGCTGATGTGATGTTCCATGTTCCACTGCTTTTTCGTTTACGAATCGGGTTTGCATCCGTCACCAAAAGCCATTGATCTGTTGAATCCGAACCCTGGCGGAGGTTTTCCGGAATTCGGTGCACCAAGTTAGTGTCGAAAACAGGTGCACCGATCTTCCCACCGATGGATCGGTTTTCTTTAGATCAACTTGTAGTGGAAAATTCAAAAAGGGCCCGCAAAACCAGCGTTTTACGAGCCCTTAATACGATGTGATTAAATCACTTTGCGGAGAGGGGGGGACAAGTTTCGAACCTTTTTGTGAAAGATTTAATAAAAATTACTGGATTTTTAGCCGAGTTTAATTGGTAATGGGCGAATGAGAAATTCGTTAAATATAGCTGTAAGTTATTGTCTATCACTCGGATAAGGGCTGGCAGCACAGCATGAATCTCCTGAAGCTCCGTGGCTGGATTGGGTGGGCGAAAGGCAAAGAGTTCATTTTTGAAATAGATGCTAAAATCAGGTGAGAGCAACCTTTGATCCCGCGTAGGGCCACTTTTTTGTAGTTACCGGGCAGATTTCCTGTTAATGCAGCCGTGTTTTGGATAGTTATTTTAGATTTAGACATAATTTGGTTGAAAATAATAAATAACGTCTTATATTTGCAGGAACTAAATGGCATTTTTATGCTTATCGAATTCAAATTCAAGAATTTCCTGTCCTTTAAAGACGAAACGCGGCTCTTACTTACCACGGTCAAGACTTTCAAGGAAAATCCGGATGCCGTTATTGTTTCAAAGCGGCCGATTGACCTGTTAAAGACTGCGGCGATATTCGGTGCCAATGCAGCCGGGAAAAGTAATCTTATTTTCGCCATGTCTGCCATGCTCCGAACCGTCTCTGATTCCTTTAGCAATTCCCTGAAAAAAAAGGAAGAAAGGCAAGACATAATATTTCAATTTTTGCTGAATTCGGTCTCCGAAAAAGAGAATAGTATGTTCGAGGTTTCCTTTATCATTGACAATACTATCTTCAGGTATGGATTTGAAATAAATGATTTTGAGATCAGGAAAGAGTGGCTATACAGAAAAGTCGATCGGGAGGTTCCCTTGTTTGTTAGGGAAGGTCAGCAATTCGATATCAACCAGGAGTCCTTCTCCGAGGGTGAAAAATACAAGAGCCAGGTCAACCCGAATGTCTTGTTCTTAAGTCTCCTGGCGCAGAACAATCAGCCTATTTCAGTGCAAGTATTTAATTTTTTCTCCAAAATAAATGTCATCAGCGGGCTTCATGCCAGCTATCAAAAATACACCGCAAGGTTGCTCAGGCAGGATAACAATTTTAAGAACTGGGCTGCACAAGTGCTCAAATACCTCGAAATTGCCAATATCGAGCCCGGTGAGAAAGATGATGACTTCATTGCCATTCACCGTAAATATGATGGAAGCAACTTGTTTTCTGAAGCCATCCCGATGAGTTCCGCACTGGAATCGGAAGGGACGAGGCAACTGATCCATATCTTAGGTCCCATCTATGATACGCTTCGGGGAGGGGCCATCCTATTTATCGACGAATTCGGGTGCAAACTGCATCCCAACCTCACCAAAAAATTGATCGAGCTTTTTCACCAGCATAATAAAAATAATGCGCAGGTTATTTTTTCGTCGTTAGATCCCACACTGATGGACAGTTCTCTTTTTAGAAAGGATCAGATTTGGTTTGTAGAAAAGGATCAATTTGGCGTGTCCAGTCTCTATTCCCTTTCGGACTTTAGCAAGAAGGCGTTACGAAATTCGGCTGCGCTTGACAGGAAGTACCTTAACAATGAATTTGGCGCTGCCGACACCTTGGAAATTACCGACAAAATAACGGAACTGCTCTAT
Organism: Puia dinghuensis; assembly: GCA_026225275.1. Taxonomy (GTDB): domain Bacteria; phylum Bacteroidota; class Bacteroidia; order Chitinophagales; family Chitinophagaceae; genus Puia; species Puia dinghuensis_B. The sequence continues at coordinate 31 of JAMFSL010000223.1, read as the reverse complement.
GAAGAAGCATAATGAACGGGAAAGAAAAGAT
>JAMFSL010000222.1 GCA_026225275.1 Puia dinghuensis | reverse complement strand
GGCAGGCGCAGTAACCACAAAACTATCTTGTCTGACTTTATCGTCGAAGGAATGGTTAGAACTTATAGGACAAGCCTATATTGAGGATCGACACTCCATAGCCTATTTCGGCAAACGCACCCAGATCCCCCGCAAAGAAATACTTCGCTCCCACGAAGCCGGTAAAACCAACGGCACTGCCGTAATTGCTGCCGCTATAGGCGCCGCCTTGATTATCACTATAGGAGAAACTGAGATCATTATAGGACAGCATTACGCCTGCGTAGAGATCGAGGTTGTCGACATTGAGACCGGTGAAATGCCAGGCGCCGCGTACCCCGATGATCGTATAGTTCCATTTTTCAGTGGCGTTGTCGCCGAAGTTGTCGCTATAGTTATACTTAAATGCTTTGTAACCGACATAAGCCCCCAGGCTGATCACGCCAGGACCCGCCTCCCAGATGCCGCGATCGTAATGGAGGCTCAGGCCCGGGGTCTGGGAGCCGTAAGTATAGCCGCTGCCGATCGAGCTTCCCAGGCCGATGCCTGCGCTGATCGTATTGGTGCCGACACCATAAGTGTCTGAACTCTGTGAAGTTTTTGAAGTCTGTGCGTGGGCAGCAAAGGTGGTCAGCGTACAAAGCCAAACCAGCATACATAATTTCCGCATAAGTCTTTTTTTATGCTAAACTACGGCTGTCCTGCCCGGTCAATAGCCACGATTCGCCCAACGACCGAAAAAATCGACGAGTGAGATCCACCTCACCCGCCGGAGAGGAGACGGAGATCGAACTTTCCTTTAGGATTTTTAATTGGTTTGTGTTGTGATTTGCTTTCAAATTTTCGGTACCTTAACTCTTGAACAACTAATCAGCAGCAGGTATGAATACGAAAGAACAAAAATCAGCGGATGAGCATTATGAGATGCCCCCACGGATCGGGTTCACCGTCGCACACTTCCTCACCGTCGCCGACATCGACCGATCAGCTCGCTGGTACGAAACAGTTTTCGGCGGTCGCATTCTGAGCAGAGGCGACAACAGCGGCGCACCCGGGTACATTCAGATCGCGAATACCTGGCTCCTTGTCAATGTGGGAGGCGGTCCTACCCCCGACAAGCCGACGGTAACGCTCAGTGTCCCCAACCCTGACCATATCAACAGCTTTATGAATATTCGTGTTGCGGATATTCAAGCATGTTACGAATTATGGAAAAGCCGGGGAGCCGAGTTCATCACCGAGCCGATCCCCAAGTACGGCGAGATTCGCTGCTACATCCGCGATCCGGACGGTTATATAATTGAGGTCGGACAGAGCACCGACCTTACTTACGGTTAAACTCGAATTATGAAATTCCCCATCCTTTCCTCGATCCTTTTCCTTAGCATGACTGCAGCTGCACAACAGCTGTCAACCTACAATGTTACGCATACGAAGAATTTCGTCACTGACTCGACAGAGATCGCACGCATCCTCAGCGATGTCTATTTCAAGGGCATTTACGAGGGCGACACCGACCTCCTGGCGACTGCTTACTACCCGGGCACGCTGCTGTTCGGCGACGCAGGGAGCAAACCTTATTTTAAGACCCTCGCTCAATACCTGGACGGGGTAAAAAACCGTCAAAGCCCAAAAGATTCCGGCAAGCCCTTCAAGGGCGAGATCCTCTCCATCGAGATCACCAACTCCATCGCCATGGCTAAGGTCCACGTGAGGATGTACGATTTTAATTATTTCGAGCTGCTGTCCATCCACCAGCTCGATGGTAAATGGGTCATCGTCAACAAGATGATCTCCGATGTAGGATTATAAAACAAAACACCATTATGAGCGGGATGTTATGCACAGTAGAATATGCTCTACAGTCAAATGGTAAAGGTAATGGTCGTCATTGCCCCCATGCCGCTGCCATCGCTGGTCATGGCTATTGTCCCGGCATGACTGCCTACAATTGATCGGCAATTATATAATGCCATTCCGGCACCCCCGGGCTTGGTGGTGAATCCTTGCTTAAAAAGCTCGCCTGCAATTGCCCCGTCAAACCCGGTGCCCGAATCCCTGATCTCGAGTACAAGGCGATCGGCCAGAGCATGAGCTCGTAGAGCTATCTTCTTTTCCCCACCCTGAAGGCCAATAGATTCGATGCTGTTTTTAAGAACATTGAGCATAACCTGCATCAGCTTGGTCCGATCCCCCCTGATCAGGGGAAGCTCGTCAGGGAACTCCAAATGAATGGCAATGGCCATCTTGTCGATGGTTCCAAAAAGAAGGGCCATCGTATCGTTGACGATATTCCGGAGGTTAACCGCCTTCCGCTCCTGCTTTTCATGACCCTGGATATATTGCTGCTGGATATGAAGAATTTCCTCAATGCCGGCAATGATGTCTATTTGTTTCGTAACAGCGCCGTTGATTTCAATTTGCTTATCTTTTTCTGAATCGGCCATCCCTCTAAGCACCTCAATCACAGCTGCAGCCTTCGGCTCCCCGATGACGCTGGAAATGGCAGATTTCATTTCTTCAAAATACCTGGCGAGATTGTCCAGGGTTAATGAGTTGTCCTGCTCCAGCAATCTTTGAATCCGCGAAAGATAAGTGCCGAATCCTACTACGGCATTCCCTATATCGTGGGCAACGTCCGAGGCGATTTCAAATTTGCCCTGCGCCACAGCCTTATCCAATACTGCGACGTGACGCTCAAGTTGCTCTTTCTGAACCTGCACGGCCATCAGCGCTTCATCCTGCAGCTTTTCCATTTCCCTGGTTTGACGTGCCTCCAACTCACTGTATTTTTTCAATTGGTAAGCCCACAATCCGCTAATGAAAATGATGATGGCGGTCAGTAAAATGTGTATGATGAACGCCTGCAACGTAAAATAATCCAGCTGGGTGAAATAGACCTTGGTAAATCCCAGATCCTGCAGATAGCCAAACACCGCATGGTGAACAGCCACAATGATAAGAATGGGGATTTGCAGTTTCCATTTCTGATAGGTGATGAGGATCGCACTACCGATAAATGCAAAAAAATGCATTTCAAACAAACCGTGCATCTGGTAAATATACTGGGCCATAAAGACCCCTAATATCGCGCTAAGGATATATTGGTAAAGATCGGAATCGGGCAAAAGTACTTTGGCAAGATAATATGCCGCAAGCGACAGGCTGCCGACGCCGATGGCTATCAACCATGTGTCATAGAAGTATGCAAAGATCAACCCTCCCAGGAAGTAGGCGGGAAGAAAATAATTGATTATCCTGTCGGATCTTTTTTTGACTTGATTATGGGGAGGAGTTTTCATTATCTGTTTTTAGCATTATTTTTTACATTCCGGCAACCGGCAGCCGTAGGCGGTCAATGCATATCTGTCAAAAATAACAGCGCTGTCCCGGTGAAGAAGGCCGGCCAGGGCTATCTCAGCGTAATTGCTGCTTTTATCCGTACAATACCGGCTTTTATTATAATTTCCGCGATAATACAGTTTATGGTCAGTTGTAATGATTACCGCCTGGGGTGTCGAATACACCCCGCAGGCTGCCGCAATGGATGAATCAAAAGTAACCGGGATGCGAAGGTCAAATTTATCCTGTATCCGGCTGGCCGTGTAACCTTTGGCAGTCAATACAACGATGCCAAAATCAACGTCTTTCCCATATTGCTTTACCAGTGACTTGAAATGGGTGATATTGAACCTGGAGCAAGGGCAATCCGGGTTGAAAAAGTGCAGGAAAAGGGGTTTATTACCCGATGGAAATTTTCCCGAAAGATCGATGACCGAGCCGGGTTTCACGGGCTTATATG
>JAMFSL010000030.1 GCA_026225275.1 Puia dinghuensis | reverse complement strand
GTTCAAAACTATATCCTGACACAGTTCATTTTACAGACCCCGATTCAACCCCTATTCAGATATTTCGGGGATAATTGGGAACATGCCCGACTCCCAGTTAACGCATAATTGGATTCCTTATAAGTGACCGTCATTTTGCTCCGTTTTTTCATTACAAGCGTTCGCATCTGTCATAGGTTGGGTATTTGCTGCTACACACATTCGGGACGAAGAAGCGGCAGTCGGACTAAATGCTAATGCTTTTTCTTTTTGCTCAAACTACCGCCAAAGCAATACCCTATATTAATTCAGACACCGGGGCCTCCCAGTGATCCATGATCACTTAGATAAACTTTTCCCACGACATTCGAGGTGCCGCCGCCATTCTGCCTGAGATCGAACCTGCCAGCCTGGGCCATCTGCAGCAGCCAGCCCCCCTCGACCCCGATATACATCTTTCGCCATAGAATGGTCCCCAGCACCAGCTTAGGCTCGGCCAGGTAACTGATCCTATAGTAATCGATCTCCAGGTTGTCGGCATTATAAGTATGGGCTTCACTTTGGAAAGTGGTGGCATCGAATGAGGTGGAATAAAACTGGGCATGGGCAGAGTAGCCCAACAGCGAGAGATTCACCCCGCTGTTGTCGATGCTACCCAGGTTCGCAGGGCCGTCCAGCATGGCATAGAAATCAACTGATGGCTGCACCTGCAACCGGCCGAAGCGGAAGATGTACCCATAGCCCGCCTTTATATATGAATTGAGACCGGTACCGCTGATGTCCGCATTGTATCCGGCTCCCAGATTAATGCTGTTGTGATTAAAGACACACGTCGCATGGAGCATATCGCCCGCGAAGGCAGTTGGGTGAAAGGCCCCGGTTTTACCGGTAAAGGTTTGCGTGGTCGTCGCCCCGGTCGTTACAGACGTAGAGGTATACTGGAAGCTGGTGGTAAGCGGACTGCCAGGTTTAGGAGGGAATAGCATTCCAAAGCCCGCGGAAAGCATCCAATAGCTGGTGGGCTGGGAAGCAGGCGGTTGTGCATCTGCCTGCTGCGTGAGCAGCAGCAGGACGGGGAATAGGTTCAGGTACTTCATACGGGCGTCGAGGGTTGATTTAAAGATAGAGAATGAACCCTTAAGATCACGTTAATATTCACCTGCCGGTATTCGAACTGCTTTTCTTTATTCCGGCGGATCAAATTCTTTTTTTGAAATAAGAAATGTTGCTAATTTTGTTAGTGGCTTCTTCTTGAAGTTGACAGCATACGTTCATTGTATCATCCTTGTCTGGTTCCTTCCCAACTGAATTTACCATAGAATATTCAACTTATTCCATTTCACAAATACGAAAAAAAAGTGAATTATGAAACATTTTTGGTATTCGATAAGATCGCGTATGGCCATGCGCAAAGCCAGGAGAACAGGAAAACCGGTAAGACTTCCGCGATCTCCCTATTTCAAAAAGGGGGAGACATATCCTTTATACATCTCGATTTTGACAATCGATAAAAACGATCCGGAATATATTAAAATGTGCGAAGAGGTAAAGAAAATCTTTGCAAAGGCTCCTTTACCCGAGTGTCTTCTTAACAGACACTAAACTCAGATTCATTTTTTTGACAGTAAAAGTGTCGCTAATTTTTAAATTGTATCAAAATGAAGGAACAAGAAGAAAGCGATTTGGAAAAGAGCATCAGAGCGCATATAACGGTAGTCGACGAACTGCCATTTCGTATCGCCGATGATGATCCTTTTTTGGTCAGAAAATTGGAGGAAGCTTACAAGACCCTCGAAGAAACTCCGATCCCGGATTTCATTATCAAAAGAATGACGGAAAAAGATTAGTTCGTATAACCTTATGAAAATCACTCGGCGCGCAGGGCCTTGACGGGATTGGATGTCGCGGCGCGCAAGGCCTGCCAGCTGACCGTCAGCAAGGTGATCAGCAAGGCCCCGGCGGCTGCCAGGGCGAAGATCCACCAGGACAGACCGCTGCGGTATGTATAACCCTCCAGCCAGCGGTGCATAAACCAGCCGCTCAGGGGCATGGCGATCAGCAGCGACAGGCATACCAGGGCCACGAATTGTTTGGACAACATGCTCCAGAGGCTGAGGATGCTGGCTCCCAGCACCTTGCGGACCCCGATCTCCCGGGTGCGCTGTTCCGCCATAAAGGAGGCCATGCCAAACAAGCCCAGACAACTGATCAGGATGGCTAATGTGGCGAAGACGCCTGCCAGCCTGCCGATCTGCTGCTCGTCGCCGAACTTTCTCGCATAGGCCTGATCGGCAAATAAATAATGGAAAGGCTCGGCGGGGCTATAGCGGGTAAAGACTTTTTTGCATTCGTCCAACGCGGTCTGCATATCCTTACCGGCGGGGACGCGCAGGATCACCCAATCGCTATGGTCCTTGACTGTACAATAGATGGAGGGCCGGACCGGCGAGTAGGGGGATTCCATCAGCATATCCTTGACGACCCCGATGATGGTGAATGGCCAGCCATCCCACCGGACTACCGTCCCGACCGGATTTTTCAGACCCATGAACTTGACGGCGGCTTCGTTGACGATAAAGGAATTGGTGTCCGAAGGAAAGTCCCGGGAAAAATCCCGGCCCGCTGCCAACTGCCAGCCGACCGTCTTCCCATAATCCTCCGAAACGCCGGTATTCGGGAAGTCAAGCGCTATATTGGGGTCTTTGCCCGGCCAGTCGAAACCAGAATTCGTGCCGCTGATCCACGTTACTGCCGTGCTGGATTCGGCAATTTCACTGATCGCGCCGGCAGTCTTTAATTCGTTGCGCACGGCCTGGAAATGCTGGTGGATGTCGTTCCCGACACGGGGGATCATCACCAGCCTGTCCTGTTCATACCCCCGCGGTCTGTCCTCCGCGTATTGGATCTGTCGGAAGACGACGATGGTTCCGACGATGAGGCTAACGGAGACGGTAAACTGCAGGACGACCAGCGCCTGGCGTGGGAGGGCTGCGAAACGACCTGTTTTAAACGTGCCTTTGAGTACCTTTACCGGCCGAAAAGAAGAGAGATAAAGTGCGGGATAGCTGCCGGAGACAAGTCCCGTCAGCAGACAGAAGGCCGCGCCCGCTCCCCAGAACAAAGGGCTGCCCCATGGTATCGTAAGGGACTTGCCAGCAAGCTCGTTGAAAGGGCGCATGACCAGGCTGACCAGCAGCAGTGCGAAGACAAAGGCCAGGGCCGTCAGCAAAATGGACTCCGTGTAGAATTGCCCGATCAGCTGGGCGCGGAGACCTCCGATGGCCTTGCGGATGCCAACTTCTCTTGCCCGCCGCTCGCTGCGGGCCGTAGAAAGGTTCATGAAATTAATACAGGCCAGTAATAGCACGAATATCCCAATGAGGCCGAACATCCAAACATATTTGATGCGACCGCCGCGGCTGTAGCCGCCATCGAAATCCGAATAGAGGTGCCAGCGGCTCATCGGGTGGAGGAACAGCTCGTAATGGTTATTTCTCTCGTCGGCGGAGACTTGTTTTGCCTTGACGTCACGGATGCGCGAGGAGATCGTCACAAAATCGGTGTGTGGGGCGATTTCTGCAAAGACTTGCCAGCTGTTGTTGCGCCAGGGGTCCTTCATTTGCCGGACCCAGGGGTTGAGGGCGAGATAGCATTCCCAGCTGCCGATAAAATGAGTATCCGCAAAGCTGCTGTTGTTAGGTAGGTCTTCATAAACGCCGGTCACCTGGAAATCGGTCTGATTGTCTACCCTGACCGTTTTTCCCATCGGCGAAGCGCTCCCGAACAGCGCGGTAGCCAGGCTTTGGGACAGCAGGATACCCGGACCCCGTTTCAACCCGTCCCGGCTGCCTTCCAGCATCCGCAGCGTGAGCATGTCCGGCGCTCCCGACTCCATAAAGCTGCCGTCACCGCTTAGCACCTTGCTGCCCACGGTCAGCAGGTGACCAAAATTCCAGGTGGACATGACCACCTGCCGGAAATTGCCGTCATAATGGGTGCGCAGCTCATCCGCTAGCGCGATGGGCGCCGAATTCCCGGCGCCCCGCTCCCCCTGGATCGTGAAGCGGGTATAGATCTGCGCGATGCGATCGTAGTGGCCGAAGTTCTTGTTGAATGACAGCTCGTCTGTTATCCACAGTCCTATGAGCACAGCGACGGCCATGCCGATGGACAAGCCGGTGATATTGATGATAGAGTGGGTCCTATCCTTATGAAGATGGCGAATGGCCGTTTTCAAGTAGTTCTTGTACATTGGCAGACGGTTTGAGCTCCCGTCACAAAAAAGGGACCAATGTTTCAAGGTTTTCAAAATCACATACTTATGATTTCATTCGCTAATAGATCCGCTTAATTCCATACAGTGAATGTCCGGTTACCGTACAGTAAATGGGAGATTCATTTCCTTTTTATTTTAGTCTTTCCGGCAGCTTTTTTTTCGCGGCAGACGTAGCCGCCGCCGCAGCAACACGCGAGGCCGCACTCACCACAGGCAACTTCGGCTCTTCGGCCGCCGCCCTCCCATAATGTTTTGCAAAATACTTACACGCCTGCTGCAATCCGCACTCCGCGCACTTCGGCGAGCGGGCCACGCACACATACCGTCCATGCAGGATCAGCCAGTGGTGCGCCACATGCACCTGGTCCCGGGGGATGAACTGCAATAGCTGTTTTTCCGCCGCCAGGGGCGTCTTTGCATTGACCGTCAAACCGATGCGGGCAGACACCCGAAAGACGTGGGTGTCTACAGCCATATTGGGCTGGTTGTCCACGACAGAGGTAATGACATTGGCCGTTTTGCGGCCAACACCGGGCAATTGCACCAATTCTTCGACCGTCAGCGGCACTTCTCCGCCGAATTCCGACATCAGCATTTTGGCCATGCCGATCAGGTGTTTGGTCTTGTTGTTGGGATAGGAGATGCTTCTTATCAGCGGGAATAAATCGTCGAAATCCGCCGTGGCCAGGGAGGCCGCATCGGGATATCGTTGGAAAATAGCCGGCGTGGTCATATTGACCCTCTTATCCGTGCACTGTGCTGATAGGATGACCGCCACCAGAAGCTGGTAGGGACTGCCGTAAAACAGCTCTGTAGCTGCATCAGGGTTGTGCTGGCTAAAATAATCCAAGACGAACTGATAGCGTTCTTTTCTGGTCATATCCGGTCATTGAAGAAGATTCAATGACCCTAATGTACATAAAGATCAGATCACAAAGATCAGGGATGCGAAACAGATTCCGGTTCCTGAACAGCTGTCATCCTTGCATAATTCATCACCCGCTGGATGACTTCCATCCGTGGAGCGACGATTATTTTTTCCAATCCGTCGGCTGAAGATTGTAAAACCTGTAGCTTCTCCCGAAGCATCCAATCTTCCTTCAGTGCGGCCTCAATCGCAACCGTCAAATCGGGGGAAGACTCTTTATACAAATACCGTAAAAGATCCTCCGGTGTAAAGAGTGTCATAGGCAAAACCATTTAATGTCCTAGTAAAATCCGAGTAGTAAAAGTGATACGTCCTTTATCAAAACGGTGTTTGGGTACTGGTTATTGTCCGGTGCCGGAATTAATGTTCCCGCCAAGAATTTTAATGTGAGACAATCCCTTGGCGCAAAATGAATTAATCAGAAACCGCTGACCGGAACCACCGGTCTGGCTTAGCTATAAAGGGTGCGCTGGAGATGTAAATGTGTGACTATCAATGGTTTTCGACGGGCTGGTCCTCTTTGATCCGGAAAAGATCTTCATTATCCCTTTTCATCAGGTACTTTTCCCGGGCATATTTTTCGAGAACGACCGGATTCGTCTTCAGCTGCTGCAGTTGCTCTTTGGTCGTGGCGATCTGCTGCTGATAATATTTTATACTCTGTTCCAGCTTTAACAATTCATTCCTTTCCCGAAAATGGCTCGTGATAAAGTCCCGGGCGTCGAAGAACAGGATCCAGACGGTGAAACCAGTTGCCGTCAACAGGTACTTATTCTTCAAAAAGGAGGGAATATGTTGTAAAATCTTCATAAGAGCATGAAAGTGGTCGCGGTACTTCGAAGACGAGCATGGAGCCTGCCCCAAATCCCGCGACCACCAAGCTACAAATTATTTCTTGAATTTGATCCTTCCTTTCGGATAAATGGCGCAATCGGCCAGCTCTTCTTCAATCCGCAGCAGCTGGTTGTATTTGGCCAGCCTGTCCGTACGGGAAGCACTGCCGGTCTTGATCTGGCCGCAGTTGAGGGCGACAGCGAGGTCAGCGATGGTCGTGTCTTCGGTCTCTCCGCTGCGATGACTCATGACCGTCGTATAACCGTGACTCTGAGCCAATTGCACTGCATTGATGGTTTCCGTCACCGTGCCGATCTGGTTCACCTTGATGAGAATGCTGTTGGCGATGCCCTTGTCGATACCCTTTTGCAGAAGCTTGGTATTGGTGACGAAAAGGTCATCCCCTACCAGCTGCACCTTGTGACCGACGGCCTCTGTCAGCTTTTTCCAGCCATCCCAATCCTCTTCGGCCATGCCGTCCTCGATGGAAATGATCGGGTACTTGCTTACCCAGCTGCTCCAGTAGGCGACCATTTCGTCGCTGGTCAATTCCTTACCGGAACTCTTATAGAATTTGTATTTTCCGTCTTTATACATTTCGCTGCTGGCTGCGTCGAGGGCAATGCCGATCTGGCTGCCTACCTTATAGCCTGCCGCCTCGATAGCCTGGAGGACGGTCTCGATGGCTTCTTCATTGCTCTGGATATCCGGGGCAAAACCGCCTTCATCACCTACATTGGTGCTGTAGCCTTTTTTCTTCAGCACGGATTTCAGCGTGTGGAAGATCTCGACTCCCCAGCGCAGACCTTCGCTGAAGGTGGACGCTCCTACGGGAACGATCATATATTCCTGGTAATCGATCTTATTGTCGGCATGAACACCCCCATTCAGAATATTCATCAGCGGCATTGGCAATACGGTGGCGTTGACCCCGCCCAGGTAACGATATAAAGGCAGCTTGCTTTCCTGTGCGGCAGCCTTGGCCGCGGCCATGCTGACAGCCAGCAGGGCATTGGCGCCCAGTTTGCTCTTGTTTTCCGTGCCGTCCATGTCCAACAGCCGTGCATCCAGCGCCGCCTGTTCATTGACCGGGAACCCGATCAACTGATCCGCAATCACATCATTCACATTGTCCACAGCTTTCAATACCCCTTTTCCTCCGTATACGCTCTTGTCCCCGTCCCGTAATTCGACGGCTTCATGGATACCAGTAGAGGCGCCGCTGGGTACAGAAGCACGACCGCGATGATTATTCTCCGTCACGACGTCTACTTCTACTGTGGGATTGCCCCGGCTGTCTAAGATTTGTCTTGCATGGATGTCGGCAATGTAGCTCATAATAAATTCCTTGTTTTAATGACTTGTATTGGTTGTAACTGTACTCGTGGGATTAGTCAGTTGCCGGAAGACATCTTCCAGGCTGCGGGTTTCGCTTTGCAAAGTAATGATGTTCCAATTGTTCTGCAAAGCAAGCTCCATCAATTGTTTCTTAACTCTGTCGGGTGATGAAGTACGCAGCTCCCATTGCCCGTCGGATAGGTGCGTGACGCCCTGCACACCCTCCAGGCCCTCCAGCACTGCGGCTTCGGGCAACTCCCGGAAAGCGACGCGGATCGTGCCGGTGAGGCTGTCATTTTGAGCTCTTAGCAGGCTGAGCTGGCTATCTGCAACCAGCTTGCCTTTGTTGATAATGATCACCCGGTCACACAGCGCCTCGACTTCCTGCAAAATATGAGAAGAGAAAAGAATGGTCTTGGCCTTACCCAGCTTTTTGATGACGTCCCGGATCTCGATGATCTGGTTGGGATCCAGCCCGCTGGTAGGCTCATCCAGGATGAGCACTTCGGGCTCATGCAGCAGGGCCGCCGCCAGGCCGACGCGTTGCCGGTATCCTTTGGACAGCTGCCCCAGCCGTTTTTTACTTTCCGGCGTCAGGCCTACCAGCGTGATGACGGCCTCAATACGGGCCTTCTTATCAGTCAGGTGATGAGTATCGGCAATAAAATCCAGGTATTCCCGCACATACATGTCCGGGTACAGTGGATTGGCTTCCGGTAGGTAGCCGATCTTTTTCTTCGCCGCCAGGGGATATTCTCCAACGGATAGCCCGCAAACGATAGCTTGTCCCCCGTCCTGGCCAATATAGCCGGTGAGGATCTTCATCGTGGTGCTTTTACCGGCGCCATTGGGCCCCAGAAAGCCGACGATTTCGCCTTTCCCTACCGTGAATGAAATGGAGTCAAGCGCTTTTTGTTCGCCATAGATCTTGACCAGGTCTCTTACTTCAATAGACATGCAGCGAATTTACGGTGCGAAATTAAGTGAATCGGGCCTTATTCCGGTTGATTATTCCAATCACCAGGCCAATCGCCGCCACCCCGATCGGGTACCAGAGCCCTGCCAGCTTATCACCGGTATAGATGGTCGTCAGCAGCGTAGCGATAAAAGGCGTAAGGCCGCCAAAAATACCATTGCCGATAAGGTCGGCGGATACCATCGTCACATAAAAGACCATAACGAACAATATGGCCGTTATTTTCCAGTAATCGGCGGTATTCAGCGATTTTGAAATTGTCGTGACCGGCTTCCCGCCGGCTTTCCCGCTGGCATAGACCGTATCCTTCTGTGTCTCCGTCACCACCATGCCATCTTCATAATAGGTCAGCGTGGCCGAGGTCTGGATCATATTGTGGGTCTTGTTGACAAAGGCAGCACTGGTGCGGATCTCCTTCTGCCCCGTCAGTTCTGTCCGGCCTTCCGTACCAGCTATTTTCAGCAGTTGCCCGAACAGCAAGGGATAGGTAAGAATGGCCAGCAACATTCCGGCCAGCATGATCCATTTCCGGCCGATCCGGTCGCTCCAGCCACCGAAAAGGACAAAAAAGGGCGTGGCCAGCGCAATGGCTATCAACAGCATGGTCTTCGACTGGCCGAAATCGATCTTACAGACGTCCTCCATGAATGATTGGGTATAGAACTGCCCGGTATAGAAGACAACACCCTGACCCAAGGTTGCACCAAACAAGGCCGGCAACACTATTTTAAGATTTCCCTTCCGCCCGACGCTTTCGGCCGGCTGGTTCCCGGACAGCCTGCCTTCTGTCTTCAGCTGGCTGAACAACGGAGATCCCTGCATCTTCAGACGGATATAGACAGAGATCGCTGCCAGCACAATGGACAGCAGAAAGGGTATCCGCCAGCCCCAGGCATTGAAATTTTCTATACTGGCGGCATGGTCCGCATCCAGTGCGTAGCGGGTGATAAGGATAGTGCTCAGGCCAAAGAGCAGTCCCACGCTGGGCATAGCCTGTATCCAGGAAGTAAAATATCCCCGCCGGTGTGCCGGGGAATGCGCTGCGACATATGCGGCTGCGCCACCATAGTCCCCGCCCAGGGCCAGTCCCTGCAGCAGACGTAACAGCAGGACGATCAGGGGCGCAGCATAGCCGATGCTGGAATAGCCCGGCACAAGGCCGATGGCGAATGTAGAGCCACCCAGGATGAGTGTCAGCAGAAAGGTGTATTTGTGTCCGATCAGATCGCTCAGTCGCCCGAAGACCAGGGCTCCGAAAGGACGGACCACGAATCCGGCGGCAAAGATAGCGAGGGTGTAGACCAGGCTCGTTGTAGGGTTGGAGTTTGGGAAGAACAGGGGTGCGATGACGGTGGCCAGGCTTCCGAAGAGGTAAAAATCATACCATTCGATGAGTGTCCCCACAGAAGAGGCCACAAGGACCTTGCGGAAATCGTTTGCAGGGTTTGTTGCGGATTTGGTTGATGCCATCAAGTAAAATTAGGCAAATCTGGCATGTGCAAACAATTTTGCAATCAGCGATAGACGAATTCTGATAAAATGAATTAAAATTGTATAATTAAGCCACCTTAACCACTTCAACTAACGATTATGACCACTCCTCCAGTTGTTCCTCCTGTTGTCACAGCAAGCAAAGAAGGAATTGCCAATCCTGCCCCGCTGGGCCTTTGCGCTTTCGGCACTACTACGGTATTGTTAAATCTTCACAATGCCGGTTTTTTTGAAATGAATTCCATGATATTGGCGATGGGTATATTTTATGGCGGCCTTGCCCAGGTGATCGCCGGTATCATCGAAGCTAAAAAGAACAATACGTTCGGGTTGACTGCTTTTACTTCTTACGGCTTTTTCTGGCTGTCCCTGGTTGCGCTCATCGTATTGCCGAAAATGGGATGGATGACTGCCCCGTCGGACAGCGGTATGGTTGCCTATCTGATAATATGGGGAGTGTTCACTTTATTGCTTTTCTTTGGAACTTTGAAGCTAAGCCGTGCGTTACAATTTGTATTCGCCACATTGACGGTGTTGTTCTTTCTGCTGGCGCTGGGCGATTACAGCGGGAATGGCATGATCAAACATCTCGCAGGTTACGAAGGTATCGTATGCGGAGCTTCGGCGATCTATACCGGCATTGCCGGTTTGCTGAACGAGATGTACGGGAAAACGGTGTTGCCAGTAGGGAATGTATAAAAAAATCTATTGATCCTGGAGTTAAAAATTTCATTGTTAGATGAGTTATCCTTACCAAATTAAATCATCGGAAGAGTATCGTTCCGCCTATGAAGCCAGTGTCAGCGACCCCGAAGGATTCTGGGCGGGCATAGCAGCCCATTTTAGCTGGCGCCGCAAATGGGATAAGGTCCTGGAATGGAATTTTTCCGATCCCGATGTGAAATGGTTTACCGGTGGGCAGCTGAATATCACGGAAAATTGCCTGGACCGCCACCTCGCCGAAAGAGGCGACCAGCCCGCTATCATCTGGGAGCCGAACGACCCCGGCGAAGACTATCGTATCCTGACTTATAAAGAATTGCATTTTAAAGTATGCCAGTTTGCCCAGGTGTTGAAGAATAATGGAGCGAAGAAAGGCGACCGTGTATGTATCTATATGCCGATGGTGCCCGAGCTGGCGATCGCCGTCCTCGCCTGTGCCCGTATCGGCGTCATCCATTCCGTCGTATTCGGCGGTTTTTCCGCCCAAAGCATTGCCGACCGGATCCAGGATGCCGGTTGCACCCTGGTCATCACCGCCGACGGCGCCTTCAGAGGTAACAAGGACATTCCGCTCAAATCAGTGATCGACGACGCATTGGTGCAATGCCCGACGATCCGGCGCGTGATCGTACTGACACGTACACGCGTTCCCGTCAGCATGATCAAGGGACGCGATACCTGGTGGGAAGACGAGATCCGCAAGGTGGAAACCCAGGGCAATCCGGCCTGCCCTGCAGAAGTCATGGATGCGGAAGACATGCTGTTCATTTTGTATACATCCGGATCGACAGGTAAGCCCAAAGGCGTGGTCCACACCTGTGCCGGATATATGGTCTTCGCCAATTACAGCTTTGTGAATGTGTTCCAGTATCAACCCGGCGACGTATATTTCTGTACGGCCGATATCGGCTGGATCACCGGTCACAGCTATATTGTCTATGGCCCATTAAGCGCCGGGGCGACGACCCTTCTTTTTGAAGGCATCCCCACCTTCCCCGATGCAGGCCGGTTTTGGGATATCGTAGATAAATTCAAGGTGAATATCCTTTATACGGCGCCCACCGCCATCCGCAGCCTGATGGGCTTCGGCCTCGACTTTGTCAAAAACAAAGACCTGAGCAGCCTGAAGGTACTGGGCACCGTCGGCGAACCCATCAATGAGGAAGCGTGGCACTGGTACCATGAACAAATTGGAAAAGGCCGTTGTCCTATCGTCGACACCTGGTGGCAGACGGAGACCGGCGGTATCCTCATCTCCAATCTGGCAGGCGTCACACCCGGGAAGCCGGCTCATGCCACACTGCCGCTGCCGGGCGTACAGCCATTACTGGTAGACGAGAAGGGGGAGGAGCTGCATGGGAATAATGTCAGCGGCAATCTTTGCATTAAATTTCCCTGGCCTTCCATTATACGAACGACCTATGGAGATCACGACCGTTGCCGGACGACGTATTTCGCCACCTATCCCGGGCTCTATTTCACGGGGGACGGCGCATTGCGGGATGAACAAGGTAATTATCGCATCACGGGCCGCGTAGACGATGTACTGAATGTCAGCGGCCACCGGATCGGTACGGCGGAGGTAGAGAATGCCATCAATATGCATACGGGAGTTGTGGAGAGCGCAGTGGTCGGATACCCTCACGATATTAAAGGGCAGGGAATCTATGCTTATGTCATCTTCAACGGGAATAAGACCGATGAGGCTTCGATTCGTAAAGATATCACCCAGACAGTAGCCCGCATCATCGGCCCCATCGCCAAACCGGATAAAATCCAGTTGGTCAGCGGTCTGCCGAAAACACGCAGCGGCAAGATCATGCGACGCATCCTGCGTAAGATAGCCGAAGGGGAATTACAGAACCTGGGAGATACGTCGACCTTACTCGATCCGGCAGTGGTCGAAGAGATCAAGGGCGGAAAGCTATAGCAGGCTGGAGGCCCGCTGGAAGGCTCTAATGTTGTATAATTACCTTGGTCCCTACCGGCACAATCCGGTACACCTCGTCCATGTCCTCATTCTTCAATGAAACACATCCATTGGTCCACATCTGGTAGGCGTCTACTGCATGCTCATCGTGAGGCCAGGTACCATGAATAGCGATGCCGTCACCGATCCTCGCCGAAGCAGGGATCAAACCCTGCGCTTTTCGTTCATTGAATTTTTCTTTATCTGCCGTCGTGGGATAATCCAGGTCCATGATCTTATTCCATTTTTCGTGCGGCCGCTTGCTAAGGATATGATAAGTGCCCTCAGGAGTCTTTCTGTCTCCCATGATCATTTTGTCGTCCAGGGATTTGTTGCCGAAGACCGCAGGATACGTCGCATACCAGCCATTCTGGTCATACAACTGCAACTCATAATTGGATTTGATAACAATAATGTAGATATTCCCTTCCGGCGCCGCATGGAAAAAGCGTCTGAACGCAGTCCGGTGATGGGCGTCACGGAATGATAATAGGGTGATGGCCAACAAGCTGCCCAGGATCAGTTTTCGCGAAGTCATAATTGGCGGATTTGACCTCTTTTAACGGCAGCAGTTTAAAGAATATTTTCGGTGTTGATAAATTTAACAACCAATAAACACCTTACCAGTTACCAAAGCGTATTCCTACCGTATAGGGTATCTGATCCAACCCTTTGCTAAACATACTGCGTGTCGCGTAGGAGCCATAAAATTTGATCCAGCCGAGCTGCAATTCACCGATCCAGGAAATCTTCCAGGGTTCCATATCGAAGTCGTTGAATGTCTTGTGTTTGCCAAACTCATCACTCTTGAATTTCTGCCGCGAGGAATATTTGTATCCGATGCTGGCGCCCGCACTGAACCCGAACCCGTTACGCCGGTGCGGAGCGAAATTGAAATTCAGCATGAGGGGAACGGTAAAATAATCGGCCGCCAGTTTATCCTTCTTGTAATTGATCGTGTCCATGATCACCTTCGTCGGGTTGATCTCATAGCGGATATTTTCCTGGTAACGGTAATTGTTCAACTCTATGCCGAATCCATATTTCAGATTGACGACGTTTTTGATCAGGCTGAATCGCTGCATGAACAGCCAGATATTGACGTCCACGGATTTGCCGGTATTTAGTCCGAACCAATTGCTGGTAGAGCCCGGTGCAAACTTTTGAGCAGCTGCCGAAGAATAGTTCGTTTTGTCATTATAGTTGGCAAAACCGATGTCGAAGATCAGCCAGTTGGTGCTGACCTTAGAAGGCTTGTAGTCATTGTGACGTTTATGGATCCTTACGAGTTCCGGATTGTCCCAGTCCTGCCTGCCGTTGCGGATGATCAGCAGATTGCCGACGCGGAGCGTATCGTCCGCATGGGTCTGTCCGCTGTGGCCATTGACATGTGTCGTATCGTTGACATGCGTAGTGTCGCTCTGCGCCCAGCCTGATAGGGCAAGACATAATCCTGCTGCCAGTAAAAATAACCGGTTCATAACCATGTGTTTTTTCTTATTTGAGTGCAAATTGAAAGGCACCGACCAGTACCTCCCGTTGTCCATCATTGTCGCGGTCGGCGGTTTTTCCGAAGGTGCGGGTCACTTTCCGGAATAGTCCGCGTAATTTGCCTTTACCCGGGACAGGCGATTCAGCCGAGACTAAAATATTGTTATCCTGATCATGATCTTCATTTTCACGCTGCAAGGCCTGCGTAGCAAAAGAGGACTCTTCCTTCGGAATGCCCCCCTGCAAGGCCGCCACTGCATCGCCGCTGTGAACGTTGGGGGTCGTGACGACAACCTTGGTGACGGTAATGTCGGCCGCCCGCGTAGCGGTAATGTCGGTCGGCCTCACCGGCGTCGGATCGTGGTGCTCCTCCTGCTGCACGAGGTCTTTGTTGTCGGGTCTTTCCGGTCCGGTCTCTTTCTGGACATCCTGCTCACCCTGCCGGGACTGCAGCTCCTTCTTCTTTTCTTTTCGTGCCGAAATCACCGGCTTGTCAGGCTGCTGGTGAACCACCGGCTTCGTCACTACTGCGTCCCGCGTCCCAACCTTGTCCCGCGTTCCTGAAGAATATAACGTGGCAGTGGTAGCAGGAGTTACAGGTGAAATATTTTTATTTCCAGCCAGCAGCACTACCAGAGCAACGATCCCCGCCATGACTGCTGCAGCGCCGATACGCAACCATGGCAGCCAGACGATCCTTCTATCTTCTTCCTCCTTATACAGACTGGCTTTGTCAGGGAAAACAATGGACAGGTCGGGAGAAAAGCGGGGAAGATCGTCTTCCCCTTCTTCCGGCGTCAGCGTTCTGTAGAGCGCTTCCCTGTCTGGGAAAGCCAATTGCTCTTCAGGTAGTAGCCTGCAATGTAATAATGCGGTCCACTCTTCCTGTAAGTCGGGATGATGTGCGATGTACCGTTCCACAGCCTCTCTGTCCGATACCGACAATTCGTTGTCGATATACAGTAGAAAGAACTCTTCATAATTATCTCGCGTGATCATAGCTTTAAATTAAGTTTTCCAGGCTAACCAGATAATTTTTCAACTGCAGCCGGGCCCGGTGCAGATATACCTTGACCTGGCTTTCGGTCAGTTCCATGATCTGTCCGATCTCTGCATAAGAGTACCCTTCATAATCCTTCAGCAGGACCAGGCTGCGCTGGGTGTCATTGAGCCGGGCCAGCGCAACTTCCAGGGCAGCCTTTAACTGGCTGACCGGCTTGTCGCTGATCTTCGCTTCTTCGCGGAATTCCGCCCGGAGATCCACCCTTTTCATTTTCCGCAGGTGATCGATCATCTGGTGGTACGCAATGGTAAAAAGATAGGATTTGCTTTTAGCGGCCTCTACCCCATCGCGATTTTTCCACAGCTTTTCATAGGCGGATTGCACTACGTCCCGGGCGTCTTCTTCCTGGCGCAGGTTCTTGAGGATAAAACGATAAACGTTATCCGCATGCAAGGTGACACATTCATTGTATTCTTTTTCCGACATAAGCCCTTGGTCAATATACGATGGGGTATAAAGAAAAGTTACAATGAGCCGGAAGATTATGCAATAAAATTAAGGAGGAATGGGTAAATAGCCTGATCAAGGCCTAACACTCAACAAATTATGAGTCAATGACTCCCAGAGGATGATTTCGGTGTGGATCTTTCCGGATTGACATTTCCCGGTTTCGCCGTTGGGATCGATGTCCTTGGAGGATTTGGCCCGAACGTAGGAGACAAGCATGACACTTGCGGCGATCACAAGGACCCCAATAAACAACCGTATGGTTAGACTGCGTGTCATATGATTTACTTTCTCTATGGGACGAAGGTAGCTATTTTTTTGTTACAGGTGGGGAAAAATTCCCGGTCCTATCTAACAGATGATGTGTCAACTACTTACCTTTGGCGTCTTAAAAAGTTATGGTATGAACACGTCTTTTGAGCAACGGATCGCCACAGAGTTGGAAGATATAAAAACTGCTGGACTGTTTAAATCCGAGCGTATTATTGCCAGTGCCCAGGGGGCCGAGATCCTTGTGAATGGTAAAAAAGTGCTGAACTTCTGCGCCAATAATTACCTCGGGCTATCCTCCCATCCCAAGGTCGTAGCAGCTGCTCAAAAGATTATCGATTCCCGGGGATATGGAATGAGCAGCGTACGCTTTATCTGCGGCACTCAGGATATTCACAAGGAACTCGAACAGAAGATTGCTACCTTTCTGGGCACGGAGGATACAATACTCTATGCGGCTGCTTTCGATGCGAATGGCGGGGTTTTCGAACCGTTGTTCGGCGAGCAGGACGCTATTATCTCCGATGAACTGAATCATGCCAGCATTATCGACGGGGTCCGGCTGTGCAAGGCACAACGGTACCGTTACAAGCACAACACGATGGCCGATCTCGAAACACAGCTGCAGGCGGCGCAGGGTGCCCGTAGCCGGATCATCGTCACCGATGGATCGTTCAGCATGGACGGTACGATCGCGCAGCTGGACAAGATCTGCGACCTTGCCGACCGGTATGACGCCATCGTGATGATCGATGAGTCCCACTCCTCCGGCTTCCTGGGCAAAACAGGCCGCGGCACACACGAACATTGCGGGGTCATGGGCCGTATCGATATCATTACAGGCACCCTCGGCAAGGCCCTGGGCGGCGCCAGCGGCGGATTCACCAGCGGAAAAAAAGCGGTCATCGAAATGTTACGTCAGCGGAGCCGGCCCTATCTTTTCTCCAACAGCCTGGCTCCTTCCATTACCGGCGCCAGCATTGCGGTACTGGATATGCTGAGCGAGACGACCGAATTGCGGGACAAACTGGAATACAATACGAAATACTTCAGATCAAAAATGACAACGGCCGGCTTCGACATCCGGCCCGGAGAACATCCGATCGTTCCTATTATGCTGTATGATGCCGTAGTCGCCCAGAACTTTGCTGCCCGATTGCTCGACGAGGACATTTATGTAATAGGCTTTTTCTTTCCTGTCGTCGCCAAGGGGCAGGCCCGTATCCGCGTACAACTCAGTGCCGCGCACGAGCAGGCACACCTGGATAAGGCGATTGCTGCCTTTACGAAGATCGGCAGGGAGTTGGCGGTTTTAAAAGATTAACGGGATCACAGCGTCGCGATCATACTGATCTCCACATTCACATTCTTCGGCAATGTCTTTACTGCATATGTTTCACGCGCAGGAAAGTCACCCGCGAAATACTTGCCGTAGACTTCGTTGACTTCGCCAAAAGAGGACATGTCGCTCAGCAGGATCGTCGTCTTCACTACATGACTGAAATCCAGGCTGGCCGCCGAAAGGATGGCCTTGAGGTTATGCATCACCTGGTGTGCTTCGCCGACGATATCTGTTGCCTCTACTTTATTGGTGGCCGGATCGATGGGGATCTGGCCGGAGATGAACAGGAAAGGACCGGCTTGTACGGCCTGGCTATAAGGCCCGATGGGGGCAGGGGCATTCGGGGTATTGATAATCTTTTTTTCCATCTGACAAAGATCGGCGCCTTCGGGCTTCTGGCAAAAAAATAGCCCTCGTCGCCGATCGGTTTAATGATATATTTGCGCTCAATGAAAATCATCGTCATTAGTCGCCAAACACCTACGCAGCTATTTCCGGCGGAAGTGGCTGACTGCATCGTCGTCGAATCGGTGGAAGCGCTCGCAGCACACCGGGATGCAGATCTTTTCGTCGACCTGGATTTCGATGCCACCAATGACCGCATAGCTATACTGACCACGCTCCTGCCGGCTCCCGTCATCATCAATGCAGTTGTTCCGACACTGGCTGAAATAGGACGACCTTTCATCCGAATTAACGGCTGGCCAGGCTTCCTGGAGAGAGAGGTGCATGAATTGTCAGCACCCGATCCGGCCGCAGCGCAAATGATCGGGAAATGGTATGAAAGATGGGGTCAATCTTATCACCTGGCACCCGATATCCCCGGAATGATCACGGCCAGGATATTGGCGACCATCATCAACGAAGCCTGGTATACGTGGGAGGCAGGCGTCAGCACGAAAGAAGAGATCGATACGGCCATGAAGCTGGGAACTAATTATCCTCATGGTCCTTTCGAATGGGGTCAGCGGATCGGGCTTGCCCGGATTGTCTCCTTACTGAATACGCTGAGCGTTAATGAGCCACGATATAAGCCTGCAAATAGCCTGCAGCAAGCCGTGCAGAATTAAAATGTGATTAAAAATCAATGAGATGGAGAGTAAAGTATTATTTGTAAAAAATAGGCTGTCATGGCTTTGATCCTGAACATCGATACGTCGACAGAAAAGGCCGGCATTTGTCTGTCGGAGAAGGGAGAGATGTTGCTCATGATGGAGAATCACGATCAGAAAGAGCATTCATCCTGGCTGCATCCGGCTGTCCAAAAACTGTTGCAGGACAGCGGTCGCCGGCTGCAGGATCTGCAGGCCATTGCCGTTACGGCGGGACCGGGTTCATATACAGGGCTGCGCGTTGGAATGGCCGCTGCCAAAGGGTTTTGCTATGCTTTGAATATTCCGTTGATTGCCGAAAATACGCTGACGGCGATGGCTTTTGCTGCCCGTGAACAACTGTCGGCCATCGATTTTTTATGCCCGATGCTCGACGCGAGACGCATGGAAGTATTCACCGCCATCTACAAAGATGATTTGGATGTCGTACTTCCTGCGACGGCGATGATCATCGATGAAAACTCTTTTTCATCTTACCTGTTGGACCATCAAATGTCGTTTTTTGGACCGGGCAGCGATAAGTGTAAACAGGTAATTTCAGCACCCAATGCGGCTTTTGTCGACTTCACCTTTAATGTGCGGTATCTGGGTATTTTATCTTTTTACCGATATTTGCATGGTGAATTCACCGGCGTGGCGTACAGTGAGCCCGCTTATACCAAAGAATTCTACACTCATACCAAAAAATGACCATATTATCATATAAACGAATTTGAGGTATTTTATTCAGTGAGTTGATCATAAATTTGTCGGACCTGTCACGTATCTTCTTGAAACCTTAAAACGGTAATCGCTCATGAGCTTAACGATGAACAACAATAGCTATTGGATGGTAGTCAATGCAGAGGGTTCCGATGGCGCCCCTGTGAAGGTTGATTTTTTGAATCTGAAGAAAGGAGCACTGATCTTAAGAGCACTCAATCACAAATTACGGCAGCAGATCATCCGCCTGCTGGACGAAAATAAAAAACTGACCGTAACGGAGATTTACGTACACCTCCGGTTGGAACAATCGGTCGCCTCCCAGCACCTGGCCATCCTGCGCAGGGCCGGCATTGTCAAAACACAGCGCGACGGAAAATTCATTTACTACATTATCAATCACGATCGGCTCAGCGAGATCATGAAATGCGTTGATGAGTTGATCGATTAAGGGATCCGCCTCCCCATTGGACTTCCCGGGAACGCAGGCAGTGATTGAATATATTGCTTAACTTTGCTGAAAATGCAAGGTTATGTTCATTAAGCAATTGTATACCGGTTGCCTCAGTGAAGCGGCTTATTACATTGATAACGAGGGGGAGGCGGCCATCATAGATCCGCTGCGGGATATCGATGCCTATATCGGTCTGGCGAAAGAGCGGAATGCGACGATCAAATATATTTTTGAGACGCATTTCCACGCTGACTTCGTCAGCGGGCATCTCGATCTCGCCAAGGCCACCGGCGCCCCGATCATTTTCGGTCCGAATACGGAGACTAATTTCCCCATTCATAAGGCGAAAGACGGCGAGGTGTTCCAACTGGGCGACAGCACGATAGAAGTGTTGCACACGCCCGGTCATACCATCGAGTCTTCCTGTTATCTCGTCCGGACATCTGCAGGCGATCCTTATGCCCTGTTCACCGGCGATACTTTATTCGTCGGCGATGTAGGAAGACCTGATCTTAGCAGCGGTAACCTGACGAGGGAGGAGTTGGCGGCCATGCTGTTCGATTCGCTCCAGTCGAAGATCGTCCCCCTTCCCGAAAGTGTCATTATTTACCCGGCGCATGGTCCCGGCAGCAGTTGCGGAAAGAACCTGGGGCCGAACACGCACAGCACACTGAAAGAAGAGAAAGAAACCAACTATGCCTTGAAGGCAGAGTCAAAAGAGGATTTTGTCCGGGTCGTGACGGATGGACTGGATACCCCCCCTTCCTATTTCTCCATCAATGCCCGGATCAATAAAGAAGGCTATGATAGTCTGGAAGAGGTCCTGCAAAGCGGCCTGACGCCGCTGAACCTGGAAGCTTTCGAAAAATGGAGGACCGAAGACGACGCGATCCTGTTGGATACCAGAGCTTCGGCCGTCTTTGTGGCCGGCTTTATTCCAGGGGCTGTCAGCATCGGTCTCGATGGACGTTTTGCCGAATGGGCCGGCAGCCTGCTGCCCTTTAACAAACCTATCGTGCTGGTAACTGCACCCGGTGAGGAAAAGGACAGTGTTGTTCGTCTGGCCCGCGTTGGCTTCGATAAGGTAAAAGGATTTCTTGATGGCGGCTTCGCCACCTGGATGGATGCCGGTGAGCCGATCGATATGATCATCGATGTCGAGGCCGATGAGCTGGCTATGGATATCCCCTTCGACGACAACCTGGTCATTCTCGATGTGCGGCGGGAAACAGAATTTGCAGACGGTCATGTGAAAGATGCGGTGAACCTTCCCCTACAGGAACTGTCAGACCCCGCCACCATGGCCAACCTGGAAGAACAGCAAAATCTCTACGTCCACTGCGCCGGCGGTTATCGCAGCGTCATAGCAGCTTCCCTGCTCAAACGGCAGGGGATCCACAATCTCCGCAATGTAAACGGAGGCTGGGAGAAGATCAAAGACCAGAAAGGCATCCAGATAGTGAAAGAGAATAGTGTGCTCAACTAAATCGGCTCGACCCTGACAATTCCGCTGCGAACTGCATACATGGCAAGCCCCACTCTTGTTCTGACATTCAGTTTTTCGAAAAGGGCATCCCTGTAACCATCGATGGTTCGCGGGCTGAGATACATCTGGTCTGCAATTTCCTTGTAAGTACATTCGGTACAGACCAGTCTCATGAATTCGAGTTCGCGATCATTCAGGGCCAATACCTGGCGCACACAATGCCCTGAGTCATCCAGGCGGCTGATTGTTTTGCAGAGCAATATGCGGTCATCGACCAGCACTGCTCCCGGTTTAAGAGTTGTCATCCGGTTTGGGTTTAGGTTTAGATGGTTCTTGCTACTGATCAGAAAAACCTAACCATTGTACCGGGCACGATAATGTAGGGGGAAATAAGATTAATTGTGTAGTAAATGTATTATAATTTTCTGAAATACTGAATGGAGGACGTCGCCAATACGTTATTTTTTTTCTTCGCCTACCCAAAAAGGCTTGAAGCGGTCCTTCCAGATAAATTTCCATCTTTTATGACTCCAAAGCCAGCTATCGGGCTGCTGCCGGATGGCGTCTTCGAGTAGGCTTCTGTAACGCCTTGTCAGTTCGCCTTCGGGTAATTCCCCGGGATGTTCGGCGATGGTCGTTAGCTGGGCACGATAATAACCCCGGCGGTTTTTATAGATCCTGGCGAAGACCGCAGGGATATCCCCGATGCGGGCGCCCCTTTCTGCGCCCCGGATAAAGGCAGTAGGCCGGCCGAAAAAGTTCAGCCAGTAGGTATTTTCCGGGCCGCCGGGCGCCTGGTCGGCGACCAATGTCAACATATACAACTGGTTCCGGTAAGGAAGGATGGCCCTTTGCATCCGGGTTGCCGGTAACAGCACGGTTCCATATCTGCCCCGTAGCCGGAGAAACAACTTTTCAAACACTTTATTTTCGACCGGCATGTAAACAACCAGGAAGGTGAAACGGGTACGCAGAGGCATGGCGACACCCGCGATCTCCCAGTTGAATAAATGACCCAGGTGCAGCTGAACTTTGCGGCCCTGGTCATAAAAATTATCCAGGATTTCAGGGTTGTCGATGACAAAGCGTTTTTCGAGAAAGGCGGGGCTGGCCGATAGCAGCTTAATGGTCTCGATGAAGTTATCCGTGAAATTCCGGTAGAATTTCCGGGCGATGGACAGGCATTCTGCCGTCGTCTTTTCCGGGAAGGCTATTTGCAGATTGGACAGCACGACACGACGACGATAACGGATGATGGCGAACAGAAAAAAAGCCAGGGCATCCGAAAACCCATACAACAGCCACATCGGTAACAGGGATATCCCATATAATATGCCGTATACGAGATAGTACATCGGCTAATTCACCCAATTTTTAGCTTCCTGCTCAATATGATGCAGGTCGACCTTTACGTGATATTTATTTCTGAGGTGCCTGGCCAGCGCATCGGCGGCGTATACACTCCGGTGTTGGCCGCCGGTACAACCAAAGTTGACCAGCAGACTGGCGAACCCTCTTTTGATATAATCTTCTACGGAGATATCGACAATATTATAGATCCCGTTGAGAAATTCGGGCATCCGGGTTTGTTGTTCCAGATAATCCTTCACGGGTTTGTCGCGACCGGTCAGGGTCTTGAACTCCGCTAGCCGGCCGGGATTAAGGATACCGCGGCAGTCGAAGACAAAACCACCTCCGTTGCCACTCTCGTCCTCGGGTATGCTTTTACGGTAGGAAAAGCTATGAATATGAACAACCAGTGGTGTATGGTCATCGGCCTGCACTGTTTCGAACCGTCCGATCACTTCATCCTGTATCATCAGATCGAGCAACCGCTCGAATTCCGGCAGGACAATCCCAACCTTCCTATGATTGAGGAACCCTTTGACATTGCGTAATGCCAGGGGGATGCTCGTGAGAAAATGCGCTTTTCTTTCAAAGAGTCCCCGGAAACCATAAGCGCCCAGTACTTGCAGCAGCCGGATCAGCACATAGCCATTGTATTGTCTGACGAACCGCACCCGGTCTATCTTTTTGACTAGTATCCCTTCTACAGTGTCCATATAATGTTCCAGCAGACTGTCTTTCCATGCATCGGACAACTCGGCTTTGGCCTGCCATAGCAGACTGGCGACATCATATTGCAGCGCGCCCTTCATTCCACCCTGGTAATCGATGAAATGTACCTTGCCATCCCTTAGCATAATATTGCGGCTCTGGAAGTCCCGGAACATGAAGAACTTATAATCCACATGGGTAAGATAGGTGCTTAAAGCCTCGAAATCGTCGATCAGTTTTTCCTTGTCATAAGGAATCTGCAGGGTGTCCAGGAAGTAGTATTTGAAATAGAGCAGATCGCTCAGAATGGCCTGCTTACCAAACTCACGGGACGTAATGGTCCAGCTATAGTCCAGGCCTTCGTCGCCCCGGATCTGCAGCCTGGCCAGCTTCTCCAGGCTTTGCTGGAATAATGCATACAGCTGGTCGTTGTGCCCCTGCCGCTCGAGCTCGTTCAGCAATGAAATATCTCCGAAGTCTTCCTGCAGATAAACGGTATACGCTTCGTTGACCCAATAGATGTCCGGAACTGGACATCCCTTCTGACGGAAGTGACGACTGAATTCGACAAAGGTGCGGTTCTCCCGCATGTTGTCGTTGTACGTGGCGATATAGGAACGATCGGCGGTCCTGATCCGGAAATACATCCGGTTGCTGCCGGATTGGGGCAGCTTTTCCAGGTCGGTGACCGGCTCCTGGCTATGAGTGGTGAAAAGTTGCCTGATGTTGTCGATAATGGTTTGCATCGGCCGGTAAAGATAGGCAAAAGACATGAGCAGAAGCCAGGCGCACATCGGCCGGTCTCAGGCACACTTTGGCCGGTCAGGGAGCCGTGCCCGCATTGACGCGTTTATTTTCGTCTTCCGCACCCGAGGTGTGCCGATTGGCCGCCTTGACATGTTTGTTACCGAAGCGATAGGTAAAGTATAATTTGAGCTGCCGGCTTTCATAACCGCCGCTGGCCACAAGATATTGACCGGCAAAATTGCTGGCGGCCGAATAATGCATAGTGTTTAAGATGTCGCTGACCGAAGCTTTGATGGTTCCGTTGCCGTTAAAGAGGGTTTTTTGCAGCCCGCCGTCAAAGCTCCACATGTGACGGGCTATCAGAGTGGCCTGCAGGATGTTCGGGCCCAGGTAAAGTCCGGTAATATTGGCCGTCCAGCCGCTGCCCAGCCGGAAGACATTTTGCGAGTAGGCGGTCGTGTTGAAGATATTCAGATCGACAATCCGGCCCGGGCCGCCGAAGTTGGATTTGTATATAGAGTAATGCCCGTTGACATTGGCAAACAGCGTGTACCACTTATAGTTTAAGGAATAGCTGATCGTCATCCCCGTGATATACTGGTTGGCCAGATTCACCTGAGTGACAATTGTTTTCGAGCGGTCCGTCGTATCCGGGATCGACGTAAACAGATTGTTGATGTGGCTGTAATTCAACGCTACAGTAAAACTGTTGTTATGCGAATAACTCAATTGCAGGTTGTCGGCATATTGCGGCCGGAGTTGGGTATTGCCTTTTGAGAAGGTATAATCGTCAATCTTGAATTCGAAAGGGTTCAGCTCTGCATAGTTGGGCCTGTCGATCCGCCGGCCATAGTTGAGCGTCCACAGGTCCACTTTCGTCTGATTCCACGTAAAGGAAGCGGTTGGAAAAAGATCGGTATAATGCCGCGGATACGTGGAATCGTAAGGTGAATAGTCGGCGGACGACCGCTGCCAGCCCGTCGAAGTGCCTTTACTGTTGGTGTTCTCTACCCGCAGACCGCCCTGGAAATACCAGCCTTTCCCGCTCCGGCTGTAATTGACATAGGCTGCATTGATGTTCTCCTTGTAGTTGAACTGATCACTGCTCAAAGAATCGAGTACTTTGACAGCATTCAGGACGTCGTATTCCTGGAAATTATTTTGGGTGTTGACATAGGATACCTTTCCGCCCACTCCCAACTGACCCTTGAGGAAGTTGGCCTGGTAGTCGAGCTTTATGCTGTAAATGTAAATATTGGTCGGGGATAGGATATTGTAATCATTACTGTATAAAAAATTCTTTCCCGTCGAATCATAGTAATTATTGGGCTGCAGCTGGTTGCTCCGGATCCGGTACAGACCGTAGTCTGCATTCGCGGTAAGGTCGTGGCCGCTGCTGTCTGTATAATGATAGTTGAGGTCAACGTTATACGCGTCATTGAGCTGGCTGGTACGGTTGTTTGACTCCAGCAGCCTGTTGGTGATGTTCGTGGGGATATAGATAATGGGAGTAGTGCCGTTGGATCGGATGCTGTCGGTGGAAAGGGTGGCATTGACAAGGATGCCCAGGGTGCTCTTTTTATCGATGAAATAGTCCAGGCCGGTCTTGATCGAATGGGTGACGTTCTTATCCACCAGGTCGGTATGCTGGAGGAAAAGGGTATCTAGCTGTGTCCGGTATTGATTGGAATAGTTAAGGTTGGCGGCGTTATTGTAAGTATAACCACCGAACACATTGAGATCCTTATCCCGGTGATTGAAGGATACATTCGCATTGTATTTACTGTAGGTGCCGATACGGTAACCTGCGCCTGCCGTTACATTCGTCCCGAGAGATTTATCTTTCTTCAGCCGGATATTGATAATACCGCCGCTGCCTGCTGCCTCGTATTTGGCAGGAGGATTGGTAATGATCTCGATAGATTCAATGGAAGAGGACTGGATGGTCTTCAGGTAGCTGGCCAGATCATTGCCGGACAGGAAGGTCGGGTGGCCGTCGACATAGATCTGGACTCCGCTTTTACCATTGATACTGATGCTGTTGGTAAAATCCACCGATACCCCGGGCGCTTTTCGCAACAGATCGAGTACGTCATCACCGATACTATTGATAGTGTTTTCCACATTGAGCACGATCCTGTCAGGCTTGACCTCTACCAGCGGCCTGGTAGCAGTGACTTGCGCCTGCTGCAATTCGTGGGGAACGGGAGATAGGTTGATCGGTGGAACATTGGCCGTCTGGCCATCTTTTACCTCGAAAACAGCGGAATTGGCGGGCAGACGTCCTACATGTGAAACAGTAATGAAATAAAGACCGGCGGGAATGGAAGTAAAAGCATATCGCCCGTTGGCATCAGAAATATTCAATTTTATAATAACGGAATCCTTGCTGGTTTTCAATGCGATAGTAGCTCCAGCCAGGGGTTTTCCTTTGTCGTCTCCTGCAAATCCACTGACCATTTGCGCGGCAAGCCTAAAATTAAATAGGAAGGCCAATAGGATTAAAGCAGAAATTCTCATGTTTTGTTCAGTCGTTTAAGGTTAATGGTCCGATCGGGCAAAAGTTACGAGTTACGGAGTAAAATTTAATCAATAAAACGGAAAAAAATAGTTCTTCCAATGGGTAGTTTGCGTCTATCTTAGGGAAGTAAATGGATTATGTCAGGCAATATAAGCGTTTTATTAATAGCCACTATCTAAATGGGGCCATACGCATAACCGCAGGTATCACTTTGCCTGCGATTCTGCTGAGTTACTTCAACAATTTATCTGCTGGTATCGTCTTGTCTATCGGCGCTATGTGTGTGGCCAATACGGATAATCCAGGACCTATTCATCACCGTCGTAATGGTATGATAGCCTGTGTATTAATTATTTTCCTGGTGACACTGTTAACCGGCTGGGCCTCCGGATCGGCTGTCATGACGGGGTTGCTGGTCTTCGTCTTTTGCTTTGTCTTCTCCCTGATGAGCATTTATGGCAACCGGGCCAGTTCCATTGGTGTCAATGCCTTGCTGGTAATGGTACTGAACATCGATCGTCATCAGCAGGGATGGCATATCCTGATCAATGCAGCCTACGTGCTGGCAGGCGGCGTTTGGTATACTGTCCTGAGTATGCTGCTATATAGCTTCCGTCCTTACAAACTCGTACAGCAGGCACTGGGTGACTGCGTCCAGGCGACAGCGGACTTCCTGCGGATCAAAGCCTCCTTTTATTCGCGGAACGTGGACTATGACAAAAGTTACCGGCAACTGCTGGACAGTCAGATTTCTATTCAGGAAAAGCAGGATTTGCTACGGGAGCTGATCTTTAAGAGCCGGAAGATCGTACAGGAATCTACCCACACCGGCAGGATACTCATGATGATCTTTCTCGACATCATCGACCTGTTCGAAAGGGTCATGACCTCGCAGCAGGATTACCGGTTGCTGCACCGGTTCTTTGACGATAGCGGCCTCATGGAGGAATGCAGGCTGCTGATACTGGATCTGGCGACGGAACTGGACGGGATCGGGCTGGCGATCATGAGCGGTAAGCCATCAGTCGACCGGTCCACCCTCTCCACCCGGATCAGGCAGCTGCGGAAGAGGACGCGCGAGCAGAGCTCGTTCGAGGGAACGAGCGAACTTAGAAGCGACAGCTCCGAGCGGGGGCTGGAAAGGGATCCGGCCGATCCTAGAAGCGACAGCTCTGTGCGAGGATTGGCAGAGAAAGAGGCCTTCATCGATCTCGGCAATATCCTGGACAGTATTCAGGATATCAATGACCGGCTACACGTTCTGCATGGCTTTACGACCTATGACCGCAAACTCAGCCGGAATTTCAAGACGGAGCTGGACTATTCAGCATTCGTTGCACACCAGGACATGGATCGCAAACTGATTATCGACAACCTAACGCTGGATTCCAACATTTTCCGTCATTCTCTCAGGGTTAGCATCGCTACTATTGCCGGCTATATCATCTCACTTTTCCTGCCTTTCGGCCATGGCTATTGGATATTGCTGACGGTCATCGTTATTCTCAAACCCAGTTACAGCCTCAGTAAGAAAAGAAATGTCGAAAGACTCATGGGAACGTTGGGCGGCGCGCTGGTCGGGCTGCTGCTGATATACTTCATCAAGGACAGGGATGTGCTGTTTGTGTTGATGATACTGTTTATGTGCGGCACTTATGTCTTCATCCGGACGAATTACCTGGTCTGCGTCACGCTGATGACCCCTTATGTACTGCTGCTTTTTCATTTGCTGTACCCCACCGGCTTTCGCAGTGTCATCTCAGACCGCGTCGTCGATACCCTGATCGGCAGCGGCCTGGCCTTCCTGGCCAGCATTTCCTTCATCCCTAACTGGGAACATGAAAAAATGACCGATTTCATGACTGCTGCGCTGCAAACCAATATTGACTATTTCAGGGATGTGGCGGTGGCTTTTCTCGGGAAGCCTGCGACGGTTCAGCAATACAAGCTGTCGAGAAAACATGCTTTCGTTGCATTGGCCAATCTCTCCGATGCTTTCGGGCGGATGCTGTCGGAACCACAGCGTCGGCAGAAAAAGATCACAGAAATGCATCAGTTCGTCGTGTCCAACCACATGCTGACTTCTTATATCGCTACGCTGGCCTACTATATAGATCCACTGGCTATGAAATATGCCAACCCGGCCCTGCAGCCGGCGGTGGATGATATTATCCGGCGATTGGAATTGTCGGTGAATATTCTTGAAGACAGGCCGGCAACCTTACAGCCCAGGTCGATAGAGACGATTCGCGGTAACGGGCTGGCAACTGAATTACAACCAGTAGCCGACCAATTCGGTTTCATTGCGAAAGTGGCGTCGGATATTCGAAAGCTGAGCGCTGCGCTTTATAAAGAGCTCAATTAATTATTCGACCCCAGCATTTCCCGCATTTTCATCAGCAATTCCGTCTTGGTGATCGGAATGCCCATGATCTTGTGATAGCCTTTTGCGTCGACGAGGTATTGATCACGGATGATCTTGATCAGTTGCCCGTTGTTGATTTCCGGGATCAGCACCTGCTTAAAGCTGCGGATGATCTCGCCCAGGTTGGCGGGGAAAGGGCGGAGATGGCGAATGTGGGCATGTGAAACGGCATACCCCTCTTCCTGCAGGACGGTGATGGCACTTTTAATAGAGCCATAGGTACTGCCCCAGCCGAGTACCAGCAGGTCGCCTTTTTCGGGTCCGCTGTCCAGCCGTTGGGGTGCGATATGGTCGGCTATCCGGGCTATTTTTTCTTCCCGGATCTTGACCATCAGCTGGTGGTTTTCGGGGTCGTAGCTGACGTTGCCTGTGATATTTTGTTTCTCCAGGCCGCCAATCCGGTGTTCCAGTCCGGGCGTGCCGGGGATGGCCCAGGGTCTGACCAGTTTTTCATCACGCAAATAGGGCTGAAAGACTTCTTCTTCAAGACCCAATTCCGTTTTGAATTTCACTTCTATCGGTGGAAGATCTGAACTCTTCGGAAATTTCCAGGGCTCGGCGCCATTGGCGATATACCCGTCGCTGAGAAAGATAACGGGTGTCATATGCTGTACAGAGATGCGTACTGCTTCATAGATGGCATCAAAGCAATCGCTGGGCGTGGCCGCGGCGATGACAGGCATGGGACATTCGCCATTGCGTCCGTAGTAGGCCTGCAGGAGATCGCTCTGTTCAGTCTTGGTGGGCAGGCCGGTGGAAGGGCCTCCGCGCTGGATATCGCAAATGATCAGGGGTATCTCGAGAATAACGGCCAGGCCCATCGCCTCTGCCTTGAGGGCCATACCGGGTCCCGATGTGGTTGTGACGCCTAGTGATCCGCCATAGGCGGCGCCGATAGCGGCGGTGATGCCGGCAATCTCGTCTTCTGCCTGGAAGGTCCGCACGCCAAAAGCCTTATGCCGGCTCAGCTCATGCAGAATATCCGAAGCCGGGGTGATGGGATAGGAACCGAGGAAGAGTGGCAGCCCGCTTTTCCGCGAGGCGGCGATCAGCCCGTAGGCCACAGCCTGGTTGCCCATGATAGAGCGATAGACACCAGGTATCATCTTCGCCTTTTCCACCCGGTAAGTGGTTGTAAAGGTTTCGGTGGTGTCGCCAAAATGATAACCCGCCTGAAGCGCCCTTTTGTTGCTTTCGAAGATCTCGGGTTTTTTGCCGAACTTATCATTCAGGAACTGGATAGTATTGTCCATATCCCGGTTGTACATCCAGTAGAGGAAGCCTAATACGAACATGTTCTTAGCCCTGTCCTTTTCCTTCGTTCCCATGGCGATGTCCTTCAGCGCCTCCCGGGTCATTTTCGTCACGTCCATTTTGATGACCGTGTAATTTTCGAGGCTATGATCTTCCAGGGGGCTTATCCCTTCGTGGTAGTTGGCCAGGCGGAGATTTTTAGCATCGAAACCTTCTGTATTGACGATGATCTTGCCGCCCTTTTTCAAGCCTTTCAGATTGGCTTTCAGTGCGGCGGCATTCATCGCTACCAGCACGTCACATTCGTCTCCGGGAGTGAAGATCTTATCACTGGAAAAACGCAGCTGGTAACCGCTGACCCCGGGTAAGGTTCCCTGCGGGGCGCGGATCTCGGCGGGGAAATCGGGAAAGGTAGCGAGGTCAATACCCAACAAGGCAGTATTGTTAGTGAATTGACTTCCAGTTAATTGCATCCCATCGCCAGAGTCTCCGGCGAACTTTATGACGACGTCCTGAAGGACTTCTTCTTTTTTGTTCATACAGTGCTATTCAGTCTGCAAATGTAGGACAAAGATGGCAGATCGGGTCCAGCCGGGAGGCCGCCTGTAGAACTGTGGAATTTACGCAACAACGCCCGGAATCATTTCATCAATGGCTCCGGGCGTTGTATTGAATTACTGATATTGCAGCCGCCGCTATTAACCCCAGTGGCCGGCTACCCAGTAAGATCCCTTACTGTTTTTGCCCCAGCGGCCTGCCACCCATGCCTTGTGACCGGCTGGAGGCATGTCCCAATGCGCTGGTACTTCTACATAGGCCCCGTTACTCCAGTTCCATTCCGTACCGACCCACACATGATTGGGGGAAGGGCGGGCCGGACGAGCCCTGACATGAGCGGCGGGATGTGCTTTAACATAATTGTGGTCCTGGGCTTTTACGCCGTTGACCGTCATGAGCATGCCTGCGCTGAGCAGGGTCATTAAAAAAAATTTACGCATAGATTCAGCTTTTAGGAAAGGTAAGCGAAATTCATGCCCACCCAACAAGGGGGTATCAAAAATTAATGCTAATTTCGTTAGCAAACGACGAAGATGAAACGATCCGGTGCGGCTGACCTACCCTTACATAATGGCTATGTTCCCCAATGGCTGGCCGAGCGCATGGCCCGGCTGGGGCTTGCCGTTACAGAAGTCCTTTTGGCGGAATATGGCAAAAGCGAAGTTCTTCGCCGGTTGAGTGATCCCTTCTGGTTCCAAAGCCTGGGGGCCGTCATGGGCATGGACTGGCATTCCGCTGGCCTGCATTCTTTCGTGGAGGAGCCCCACACCGCCAAAGGCGAAGATCGGCCAGAGCGACCGGCTAGAAGCCATACGTCAGCTCAGCGCGGTGGCGCAGCGGGCAGAAGAGCATTTTACGCCGGCCGGTGGACTGGAGCCATTGATTGAAAAAGAAAGACAGGATTCCTGGAAATACGGTGGACGGACTGTCTATGGTCATGCACAGCCGCCTGAGCAGCAGAAAGGGCGACAGCTCAGACTGTTTTAAATGTGCTTGCGGCGCCCGATATTTCCATTATTCTTCAATCCCGGATTTCTCGACAACAGCTGATCGGCTTTATCCTTAGTCCCCTGTGTAGCGCGCCATTTTTTTAATAGCCTCCGTAGCGCCCTTTCTTTTTCGGCTTTTTCTTTTGTGGAATCATTCATAACCTTAACCCTTAACCTTATTACAATACTTGACTGCATAAAGATAAGGCGGCGCATGTTCCTATACGATGTATCCGATGGACGATTACAATTTGTTAATGGTTTTCCTTATGGTTTATCCTGTATACAACATTTACATATTATACGCTCCGTAATAGGCGGCACCCTGTAGCGCCATTTTGTCGTTCAGTACTACGTACACGGGTACTCTGTCGGACAGTTCGTGCATCCGGCCGTTGTTATCGAAATTTTTTGTCCAGCTGTCGCTTTGCAACAGGGGAAGTATTTTAGGCGGGATGCCGCCGGCGAGGTAGAGTCCGCCTGTGGCCATGAGCTTCAACACCAGGCTGGATGCCTCTGTGGCGAGGTAACGAACGAACAGCTCCATCGTTTGCGCACAGACGAGATCTTCATGATGAAGGGCTGCCTGGCTGATAACCGCGGCAGCGTCCTGGTCCTTCATTCTCTCCTTCAGCCATTCCGGAATTTGCTCTTTTCTGTTTTCCGTGAGGAACTGAAAGATATTCTTGATGCCCATTCCGGATACGACACGCTCCCAGCTGACATGCCCATATTGCCGTTGCAGATAATGGAAGATCTCTATGTCTATGGGGTTACGCGGGCCGAAATCGCTATGGCCTCCTTCCGTAGCAAAGGGATGATAATGTTGCCCATCCCAGAACAGACCTGCTTCGCCCAGCCCGGTACCAGGAGCGATGATGGCGATATTTCCTTTCGACCCTACCTCTCCTGTCGCCAACGTAGCGCGTTCATCTTCGCGCAGCCCTGCCATGCCGTAAGCAGTGGCTTCCAGGTCATTGATAAAGCAAACGGGAATTTTCATCTCCTGACTCATGGCCTTGCTGTCCAGCAGCCAGGGCAGGTTGGTAAGCTTGCTTTTGCCATCGATCACCGGGCCTGCTACGGCGGCGGAGATCCGGTCGGGCAGCTTGCCACCGGAGAAGCCATGGATAATATCAGTAAGAGAAGAATGGTCTTTGGAAACGTATCGTTGTTCTTTTACGAGGGTCAGTCCCTTGTCGCTGGCGTCATAAAGCGCGACATTGGTCTTGGTTCCGCCGATGTCGGCGGCCAGGATAGCGATCGATTGTCCCTGACGGATCTCACTTTTGAAGGCGATGGGTACGAGTGATGAGGCTGCCATGCTGTTCGATTGGGTTTTAAAATTGCATTAGCCCAAAGTTACATGTTGCGGCGATATTGACCGCCGACTTCATATAAAGCGTTGGTTATTTCTCCCAGGGTGCAATACCTGACCGTCTCCATCAGTTCGTCGAAAAGGTTGCCGTTATTAACGGCTACGGTCTTCAGCCGCTGCAGCATGTCCTGACTTCGGTTGGCATTCCTTTGGCGGAAAGCCTGCAGGTTTCGGATCTGCTGGTCCTTCTCTTCTGTGGTACTCCGGATGACTTCTGATGGCAGGATCGTGGGCGAGCCGCCTTTGCCGAGAAAGGTATTGACGCCGACGATGGGGAGTTCGCCGCTGTGCTTGAGACCTTCATAGTATAGACTTTCTTCCTGGATCTTATTCCGCTGATACATCCTTTCCATGGCGCCCAGTACGCCGCCGCGATCTGTCAACCGATCGAATTCAGCAAGGACTGCCTCTTCCACCAGGTCGGTCAGTTCTTCAATGGCAAAGCTGCCCTGGATAAAATTTTCTGTCCGGACGGTGCCCAGCTCGCGGTTGATGATCAGCTGAATGGCCATGGCCCGCCGTACGCTGGCTTCGGTTGGTGTAGTGATCGCCTCATCGTAGGCATTCGTATGGAGCGAATTGCAATTGTCATAAATGGCGTACAAGGCCTGCAGCGTGGTCCGGATATCATTGAAATCTATCTCCTGGGCATGCAGGCTGCGGCCGCTGGTCTGGA
Organism: Puia dinghuensis; assembly: GCA_026225275.1. Lineage (GTDB taxonomy): Bacteria > Bacteroidota > Bacteroidia > Chitinophagales > Chitinophagaceae > Puia > Puia dinghuensis_B. The sequence continues at coordinate 23,464 of JAMFSL010000030.1, read as the reverse complement.
TATGGTACTTCAGCATTTGCGACCGGCCGTTGCCCTTGTAAACGTGTTTGATGGCCTTGGCCCAGATCCGCCTGGCGACCCGGCCGATCACGCTGTATTCCGGGTCCATGCCGTTGCTGAAGAAAAAGGAAAGGTTGGGCGCAAAATCGTCGAGCGCCATACCCCTGCTGAGATAATATTCCACGTAGGTGAAACCATTGGCAAGGGTAAACGCCAGTTGCGTGATGGGGTTGGCGCCGGCCTCGGCAATATGATAGCCGCTGATGGAGACGCTATAAAAATTGCGCACCTTACGGCGAATGAACCAATCCTGTACGTCACCCATTAGACGCAAAGCGAATTCCGTGCTAAATATACACGTATTCTGCGCCTGGTCTTCTTTGAGGATGTCGGCCTGCACCGTTCCCCTCACCTGAGATAGCGCTTCTGCCCGGATCTTTTCATAGATTTCCGGCGTTAGTACTTCCTGGCCACTGAGTCCCAGCAGGGAGAGGCCTAAGCCGTTGTTGCCTTCCGGCAGGGCGCCTTCGTAGGTCGCGCCGCGCTGCGCGGTTTCTCCGCCACTCGCCTTTGCCCCGCCATTCACGGCCAGGTATTTCTCGCATTGCTGGTCGATTGCCGCATTCAGGAAAAACGCCAGCAAGATCGGTGCCGGGCCGTTGATGGTCATGCTGACCGACGTCCGCGGGTCACAGAGGTCGAATCCACTGTACAGCTTTTTTGCATCGTCGACGGTGGCGATGCTGACACCGGCATTTCCGATCTTCCCATAAATATCCGGCCGATAGTCGGGATCTTCGCCATATAAGGTCACCGAATCAAAAGCCGTGCTGAGACGTTTGGCCGGCTGACCGGCGGAGACATAGTGGAACCGTTTGTTAGTGCGTTCGGGGCTCCCTTCTCCGGCAAACATCCGGGTCGGGTCTTCTTCCGATCGTTTCAACGGGAAGGTGCCGGCGGTAAAAGGGTATTTGCCGGGAAAATTTTCCTGCACCCTCCAGCGAAGGATGTCGCCCCAGTCTTTGAAGCGTGGGACGGCGATGCGGGGGATGCGGAGATGGGAAAGGGATTCAGTGTAGAGAGGTTGTTGAATCTTTTTCCCCCGCACTTCATATTCGAAAAAATCCTTCCGATAACGGGCACGGGTGGACTCCCACTCTTCGATTAACTTTTTGCAGACAGGCATCAATTGCTTTTCCAGCCACTCCTTCCGCTCTTCCAACGGCTGACGGCCCGGGGATTCGGGAGGCAATTCCTCCAGTGCGCCGGTTACCTTGTAGAGGCGCGAAGCAATATCAGCCTGTTCGTCCGTGCGTTGGTTATAATCCCGGATGGAGGCGGTGATCTCGGAAAGATATCTTACCCGTGCCGGTGGGATGATCAGCGATTGGGTAGTAGTATCGCGGAGATGAGGATGCTCTTCCAGGAATCCCAGCCGGATACCCGTCTTTTTTTCGATGGTCGCTATCAACTTATCGAACAGTTCGTTGATACCCGCATCATTGAATTGCGCGGCGATGGTACCGACAATCGGCAGTTCTCCGTCTTTCGCATTCCAGAGGCCGTGATTGCGCTTGTATTGTTTTCTGATATCGTGCAGCGCATCGAGAGCCCCGGCCTTGTCGAATTTATTCAACACGATGAGGTCGGCATAATCCAGCATGTTGATTTTTTCCAGCTGTGAAGCTGCGCCATATTCAGGTGTCATGACGTACAGGCTGAGATCGGAGTAATCGAGAATCGATGCATCGCTTTGTCCGACGCCCGCCGATTCGAGGATGATCATGTCGTACCCTGCCGCTTTGCAGATGTCGATGGCCTCTTGTACATGTGCGCTGAGCGCTTTGTCGCTGTCGCGGGTGGCGAGGCTGCGCATATAGGCTCTGGGGCTGGAAATGGCGTTCATCCGGATCCTGTCGCCCAGCAGGGCGCCCCCTGTCTTTTTCTTGGAGGGGTCTACAGAGATCACCGCGAGCGTTTTGTCCGGGAAATGATTCAGGTAGCGTCGTACGAGCTCATCAGTAACGGAAGATTTGCCGGCGCCGCCGGTACCGGTGATGCCGATGACGGGGATGGTGATGGGTGGGGTGGGCGCCTCCACGGTTACCGCTGCCAATCCTCGCACAGAGCTGTCGCTTCTAGTATCGGCCGGATCCCTTTCCAGCCCCCGCTCGGAGCTGTCGCTTCTAAGTTCGCTCGTTCCCTCGAACGAGCTCTGCTCGCGCGTCCTCTCATCCGCCGTCACCACGCCGTTTTCCGCATTTGTGATAGCCCGCGCGATCTTGCGGATATCTTTCCATTCCCCGAGTTTCATTTCGCCTTTGAAGTTCGACGGGCTGCCATTCAGTGGAAAATCACACTGCCGGATCACGTCCTCGATCATCCCCTCGAGTCCCATCCTTCGTCCGTCATCCGGTGAATAGATCCGTGTGATCCCGTATTGCTGCAGTTCCTCGATCTCCCGGGGAAGGATCGTGCCGCCGCCGCCGCCGAACAGCCGGATATGCCCACAGCCATTCTCTTCCAGCAGGTCCTTCATGTATTTAAAGAATTCCAGGTGGCCGCCCTGGTAAGAAGTGATGGCGATGCCTTGTACATCTTCTTCGATAGCGCATTCGACAATATCCGCTGCCGACCGGTTATGCCCCAGATGAATGATTTCCGCACCCTTCGACTGCAGGATCCGCCGCATGATGTTGATCGCCGCATCGTGCCCATCGAAAAGGGCTGCGGCAGTGACGAGACGGACTTTGTTAACCGGGGTATAGCTCATAGTGCAAATGTTTGACAAGCAGACAAATTTACGCTAAAAAACTAATGACTGTTAGTTTTTGCTGAGGGCAACTATATACAAGTTGGGACGGGCTGCAAATTATGAGGGCTGAATGAGCTGAATAAATCTTTTTGGTGTTTTCTTTCTTGAGGAGATGTAATTCACTTTCGCAGAAACAGTCCAAGTCGGATTCGTCTCGATTGTCACCTCTCGCGTGTGATCCAAATAGTATGACTTCGGCCAGTTCCTTTCCATAAAGGTTTTGGAGGTTGGCTTTGTATTCGTTGGCTACTTGGGGATAAGCGGGAGCATCTTGATAATTTGACCCAAAGTTATGAATTTTCCTGAAGTTTGGAAAGGGATACCACTGGTACTACAATGGAACACCCATTCAATAAAAAGCCTTGTACACATCCGTTTCCGGCGGTGTATCCCCTAATTGCCGGCACATCGACATGATCTGCCCTTTATGATGGAATTCATGCGTTGCCACGTGCGTGAAAACCATCAGGGGAGAGGCGGTTGCTTTGTCTTCCCGAAAACGACTGTTATCAATAGATACATCCATGCTGTTTTTAAAATGGTTCAGAAAAACAGCCATCCAATCATCCATTTTTATATAAAGCCGGCGCATATCGGCCATGTTATTATAGTCCTGTTCACGCAGCCACTCGACTGTTTGCTCCAAAGCCATATAAGCTAACCAGTAAAGGTAACAATCGGCAATATGTACCAATAAGTGGCGGATGTCCTGGTTTTGGTAAGCAGGCACGGGCGTCTTCATACCATCACCCACCGTAGTCTCCATAAAAGTGAATACAAGTTCTCTCGACTTTTGAACCTCGGCGTATTGCTGTTGGAATATTTCAATCATGATAAAACAAAGCTAGGGGCTTTTCGGCCGCTCCGGTCAAGTTGTTAAACTGTTAAAATTCCTGCGCTTATTTTAGACGGCCGGCTTATTGATCTCGTCTATAAAGTAAATTGCCGATGAGAATATGACGAAGCGAAGCATTTATGTGATTATGGCGGCGATAACAGCGATAACAGCGTGTCTGTTAATGCCTTACGTGTCATTTTCTCAAACTATCCTGCCGCCCGATCAGCCTGAACAGGATGCCTGCAATGCTCTCTCGCTTTGTGGCGGACAATTTACCACACCATACAGCTACCAGGGAGTGGGACTGGTCAACGACCTTACAACGACGCCTTGCGGCGCCGGTGAGGATAATTCAATGTGGTTGAAGATCACCGTCGCCACTGCCGGCCAGATCATATTCAAGATCATTCCGATCGACACTGTAGACGACTACGATTTCGCTGTCCTGAACGTGACCAACGTCAACTGCAGTCAGTTGTCCTCTTCCGATGTCGTCCGCTGCAACTTCAACAATAACAAATCAGGTAGCAATAAGATGGGTATCGTAGGACTTGACCCCAGCAGTACATTGACCGAGGTTCAGTCCAACGCCTACGGCGAATCTTTTTTGGCGCCTATCAATGGAGAGGCAGGCCAAACGTACTTCATCATGATCAGCAACTTCGGTCCTGACGCCACGCCGGGGCCGAGTCACGGTTTTACAATCGACTTTACCGCATCTACGGCCGTGTTTCAGAGCAATCAGCTGCCTGCACTACAGAATGTCGTTAAACACTGTAGCGACAGTACTGTCACGGTACAGTTGAACGTACCCGTCCAGTGCAGTTCGATAGCAGCTGACGGGAGTCAATTTTACATTACACCAACAATACCTATTGCCGGGGCGTCGGGTGTGAATTGCGTTAATGGTGGGTATACATCGGAAATCCTTATCAGTTTTGCTGGTGATGCTATCCCCGGCCCTTATGTTCTCAATGAACAACCGAGTATTAGCGGGACTACGCTCTACAATCTGTGCGGAGACTCGATGACTTTCACATCTACGTCCACGCCCCCATCGGTGTCTTTTACCGTACCGTCGCACGTCCAGGATAATTATCTGCGGCCTGACACCACTAAATGCGATTACAGTGCAATAACAGAGAGCGTCTTAAGAGAATTTGATAGTTATCTATGGAACACCGGCCAGACCACGCCGGCCATCAAGATTATGAATCCCGGATTATACACCCTGCAGGTGACGGACAGCAACAATTGCATAGGGCTTGATTCCATCAACATCATAGACTCGATCTGTCCCCAATATGTCTATCTTCCGAATGCCTTCACGCCCAACGGGGATGGAAAGAATGATATTTTCAGACCTGTCTTCGCCGGTGCGGCCAGCACTTTCAGATTTGCGGTATATGACCGGTGGGGGAGAGCCGTCTTTATCACCACTACTCCCGGCGATGGATGGGACGGGACAGCCGGCGGCAGGCAACAGCCGGCCGGCACCTATGTCTGGGAATGCGTATACCAGCTCTACCAGGAGCCGGAACGTATGCAGCGGGGTACGGTGATCCTGATCCGATGACACAAAAATTCGCCAGCTATGCGTCCGCTCTCCTTTTTCCTCCTGCTCCTCTTTTTTTCCGCCTGCCGCCGCTCCAATCCCGTTAATCCGGCTAAGATCGGTCATATTCACAGGGTGGTGATCCTGGGTAACAGCATTGTCTTTTCAGGCCCGGCCCCGGAACTTGGCTGGGAATATGCCTGGGGTATGGCTGCGTCCGCCAGGGATAAAGATTTCGTTCATCTTTTAATGAAGGATATTCATTCCCGGGACACGGCCGTCGACATCGTCTATAAAAATATCGCCGGCTTCGAGCGGGGATATCGCCATTACCATCCTGGAGAATTGGATTCTTTAAGAGGAGCCGATCTGTATATCATCAAATTGGCAGAGAATGTGCCGGACACAGCGACAGGCTTTATTCCATGCTACGACAGCCTGCTCACTTACCTCGATACCCGCGGCGGCATAAAAGTGATCATGGACGGCTTCTGGAAAAACCCCGTCAACGGAAAACTGGAAGACTATGCGGCCAGCCACCAATATCCGTTTATTCATATCTCCGATCTGTCCGGAGATAACAGCATGGAAGCCAGAGGCCTTTTCAAAAATTACGGCGTGAGCGTTCATCCTTCCGACAAGGGAATGCAGACCATTGAAAAAAGGATATGGGACTATGTCCGGGCCTATTATTGAACGGCGACGCCCGGGAAAGAGCAAAAAAATTATTATATTTCATTAAAATCCTTAATTTGTGTTAGTGAAACGATTCGCCGCAATACTGCTTATGGGGATTCTCTTCTTCAACTGGTATGGATACCAGTTACTCAGCAGCTATTGGCAGAATCGCTCGGATCGCAGGCTGGAAGCCAGTTTCGACAAAGATAATTTCGATGACTCCCAGCTGATTTCTTTAAAAATTCCTTTGACTACGCTGTCTTATTATAGTGGTTCCACCAGCTTTGAAAGAGTGGATGGTCAGATTGACATCCACGGTGTTCACTACAAATATGTCAAGCGCAGGATATTCCAGGACTCTCTTGAATTACTATGTATTCCCAATATGGCGGCCATGAAACTGCAGACCGCCAAAAATGATTTTTTCCGCCAGGTCAATGACCTCCAGCAGCAGAGCCAGGGCAAGAAGAGCAATGCTCATCCTGTCAAGGACAACTCAAAGGACTATTGCCCGTCCACCGGCGCAATCGTTGCCGACGCATGGGCTGCTACCGCTGCCCCTTCAACAGGTCTTTATGCCCCTTCGCGACTTCCTTCCCGTTACGCTCCCATCGCGGAGAACCCCCCCGAACAGCTGTAATCTCCTGATCACGGTCCCGTCAACACGACTACCGACCAGTCCTCCCATAGGTACAATACCGGAAGGATTGGCTACACGACACCTGCTTATATCCAACATGAAGATGAATAGTTTGCATTATACTTTGCGTATAGCGTCAGCCATGTGCTTTATCGGACATGGAGCTTTCGGCATCATCACCAAACCCATATGGTGTAACTATTTCGCGGTCTTTGGCATTGGCCACGATATGGCTTACCATCTCATGCCGGTCGTCGGCAGTATCGACATCCTGATGGGCTTGTCCCTGCTATTCTACCCTACGCGGATGGTGTTAAGCTGGTTGGTGGTCTGGAGTATTGTAACGGCCTCGCTGCGTCCGCTGTCCGGCGAATCCTTTGGCGAGCTCGTCGAACGTGCCGGTAATTACGGAGCGCCTCTCGCCTTACTGCTGTTGTCAGGCCCGGCCAAATCCTGTTGGTTCCGTATCGGCGACAAACCTCAGCCGGATGCTGTCACATTCAATCGTATCTTCTTGTGTCTTAGAATCACCGTTTTCCTTCTCCTGCTGGGCCATGGCTGGCTGAATTGGATAGAAAAAAAGGCCCTGCTGGCGCAATATGCCGGACTCGGTTTTTCCAACCCTGTCAGGATAGCGCATATTGCAGGTTCACTCGAGATCCTCGCAGCATTTGCGATTCTGATCCGCCCTGTGCGACCCCTTCTGCTTGCTTTCTTTATATGGAAGATGGGCACTGAATTGTTTTACCCACATTATGAACTGTTCGAATGGATAGAACGTGGCGGCAGCTACGGATCGATATTCGCGCTATGGCTGGCCGTAGGAAAAAGCAGACAGGCTGCCATGACTTTATCCAAAACACAACTAACATCACAACTAACGTTATGAAAAAATTCTTTGTAAGCCTTTTCTTTTTTACCGTCATATTATCTCAACACCGCCTGCTGGCACAAGGATGCGTAGCTATCCGAAGCACCGGAGGTTTCTGCGCGGCCGGCGACCACCAGCACGTTGACACGGCGGCCCAATGGCAGTTCTCTATCAACAACCGGTATTATATCTCTAACCGGGATTATATCGGCAGCGCCTACCAAAAAATTCGCCAGACACTGGGCAACGTAGTCATCAACCATGCCTACACGATGGACATGACCATCTACCGGATACTCAATCCCCGGTGGACGCTCATGCTGGATCTTCCTATCACGGCCAATGCGCGGTCTCAGACCTATCTGGAAAATGGTGTTTATAACCGGTACAGCACGCATGCTTTCGGGGAAGGCGATATTCGTTTTGCCGTTTACCGCTGGCTGCTTGACCCGGTAAGAATGCCGAAGGGCAATATCCAGGTAGGCCTGGGTATCAAACTTCCTACCGGTAATGACAATGTCCAGGATTATTTCAAGACCAGCGACAGCACAAAGACCTACGGTCCGGTCGACCAATCCATCCAACTCGGCGATGGCGGTACCGGCATTACACTGGAAATAAATACGTTTTATAATTTTTCTCGGAAGGTGGGCCTGTATGGTAACTTTTATTACCTCTCGAATCCTACCGATGAGAACGGTGTTTCCAATGCGCATGGCGCTACACCCTCGGCTGCTTCCATCGCCAATGGCAGCAATATCATGAGCTGCCCGGATCAATACATGGCCCGTGCCGGCGTCAATCTGCAATTCGACCGGCTGTACGCTTCCGCCGGTGTCCGGGATGACTGTCTTCCTGTACATGATCTCATCGGCAGCAGCGATGGTTTTCGGCGGCCGGGGTATGTCATCTCCGCCGAGCCGGGACTGACCTACGTGTTTTCGAAAGTAAGTATATACACCTTTTGTCCTATAGCACTGGTTCGCAATCGTACCCAGAGCGTACCGGATAAGACCACGACCGAACTGACCGGGGTCTATACGCATGGCGATGCCGCCTTTGCAAACTATGTTGTCAATATCGGCGCCAATATCAGGTTTTAATACTCTAAAAATAAAATTTAAAAATAACGACTATGCCAATTCTTACAGAACCTATCGGTAGCATCCCTCGCCCTGTTGAACTCGTTGATGGAATGAAAGCTCACGCCGCTGGAAGTATTGGCGTAGACGAATTGAATGTATTATTCGACAGAGCCATTAAGGATACCATCAAGCGGTTTGAAGCCACCGGCTCACCGGTCATCACCGACGGCGAACAGACCAAGCCCAGCTTTGCCACCTATCCCATCAATGGTCTGGCACTTGACCCCGGCGGTGTGGTCATCCCTTTCGCCGACGGACATACCCGCCAGCTACCGACGCTGAAAGCAGGCCCGTTCCGCTATCAGACCTATGCAAGCGACTACCTGAATAAAGCGATCACGCTGACGAGCCTGCCGGTCAAACAGGCCGTCATCACCGCTTCGGCCCTCAGCCTGCTGTATCCGGCCACAGGTATCGAAGGTTATTCCAACGAAGCGTTTATCGCCGACGTGGCTAACGAACATGAAAAAGATATCCGTTATTGCCTGGCGGCCGGAGCGTATAACGTGCAAATAGATTTTACCGAGGCGCGTCTTTCACTGAAGCTGGATTCCAGCGGAGGGTTATTACGGTCTTTTATCGCGTTGAACAACGAGGTGCTGAACCGGCTGAGTCCGTCCGAGCGGCAAAAGGTAGGCGTGCACAGTTGTCCCGGAGGGGATGGTGATTCGACGCATAGCGCGGACATTCCCTACAGCGAATTGCTGCCGTTATTGTTCGGTATGAATGCGACTAATTTCTACCTGGAATATGCCGGTGAAAAGAACAAAGTCGAGGTACTGGAAGTGATCAAAGACAATCTTCGGCCCGGTCAAAGAGTTTTCCTGGGCGTAACGAATGTATTGAACCCCCGTATCGAATCCGCCGGCGAGATCAGGGACCTGATCCTTGAAGCGGCTGGCTATATACCCTTGTCTCAGCTGGGAACGACGGACGATTGCGGGTTTTCACCGTTTGCAGATGACCTGTCGACCAGCCGCGATATTGCTTTCGAAAAGATCAGGGCGCGCGTGGAAGGTACACGCCTGGCAGAGAAGGCACTCGAAAAGACGCAGGTAGCTATCTAAGAATCGACCGAAACAACTATATTAAAATTCATCGTATGGCACATATCAAATTAAACAACGAAAATCTTCCGGGCATTGTAGGCCTGCTGGACTATAGCCCCGCCACCGCCGCTCCGCTGTTGGACCTGGCCAATACATTGTTACAGGACGACTCCACGCTCACCAGGGCAGAAAGGGAAATCATCGCTGCGTCCGTATCATATAAGAATGGATGTCATTTCTGTCATACTTCGCATGCCGCTGCCGCCATGGCGCATGCCGGCGCCGATATTTCCATCATCGACGATATCAAAAAAGGACTGCCGGAGACAGAAGTATCGCCCAAACTACGCAGCCTACTCGAGATCGCCCATCATGTACAACAGGGTGGAAAGAAAGTGACGCCCGAAGATATCCAGGCGGCCCGCGCAACCGGCGCTACCGATAAAGAGATCCATGACACCGTGTTGATCGCCGCCGCCTTCTGCATGTACAACCGGTATGTGGATGGGCTGGGCACCTGGGCGCCTGTACCTAATGAAGCATATGTGGAGATGGGAAAAAAGATGGCTTTTCAGGGATATGGAATGTCTGTCCCACAGGAATAAAAGATCACTACGGCGTAAAAATGAATAACAAAAACACTATGCTCATTCCCCCAAAACTCCAAAACTTCGTCGTTACACTGGCACTGCTGCTGGCCGCATGCCCGTGTCTTTACGCACAGACCGATGACGACGCTATTATGATGGCCAAAAAGAATCTTTGTGTAGGCGCCACCTATACCCATAGCAGCTGGGATTATTATTGGGAGGGCACTCTGCACCGCAATAACCTGAACCTGGGTACCGTCAAGACCCAGATGGTTGGAGTAATGGGCATCTATGGCATAACCAGGCACCTGGCTGTGGTGGCCAACGCTCCCTATGTATGGACTGACGCCTCTGCGGGCGTTCTCCATGGCATGCATGGCGTTCAGGACCTGTCCGCCTGGTTGAAATGGGATGCTTATCAGCAGCATATCGGCAACAGGGGCGTTCTTTCCCTCTTTGCAGTTGGCGGTGGATCTGTCCCCCTGACCAACTATCTGGCCGATTATCTTCCGCTGTCCATCGGATTGCACAGCAAGACGCTGTCCGGCAGGATCATCGCGGATTACCAGCTGGGCCACTTTTTTGCAACGGCCTCCGGTACCTATACCTGGCGCAGCGACATCACGATCGATGAGCAATCCTACTATACTACCGAACTGATCCTGAGCAATCGGGTAGATATGCCAAACCAAACGGTTTTCAATTTCCATACCGGTTACAGGGCCAACCGGCTGATCATCGAAGCGATGGTCTCCGATATGACCACGCTGGGCGGATTCGATATCCGGAGAAACGATATGCCTTTTCCCAGCAATAAGATGAATGCCACGATGGTAGGCGCCCATGTGAAATATGAGTTCAAGGAAGTGAAAGGATTGTCAGTAACGGCCGACGGCAACTACACCGTGGCAGGCCGCAACGTAGGCCAGGCGACGACGATCGACGCCGGGGTCTTCTACATCCTTGATTTTTCCCATAAGAAAACAGCCGAAACACCAACGCTCAAAACGAAATGATTATGCGCCTGACTATATATGCCTCACGTCTCCTGTCTGTTGTCGCACTGACAGCCCTGCTGTCCTGTAACAAAAGCATTTCCGGCACTACAGCCAATCTCCCGCCGCTGAATCCGGCGAATGAAGATCTCAATGCGGGTACCTGGAAGACCATTCTTCTTTCCCGCCCTGATACTTTTGCCGTCGCTGTTCCCGCAGCAACGACAACGACCTCCTATACCGCAGACCTGGAAGAGATCGTAGGTTACCAAACCCACATGACCAGTACGCTGCAAAGCCAGATCAGCTATTGGAGCGCCGGTGGTGTCTTACGGTGGAACGAGATCATGCGTAATATGGTGGCGAAATACAATCTTGCTCCTTATCAGAATGCCAATGGCACGTACCCTATTCCCAGCTCCACCAATCCTTTTGCCTATCCCCTTTTCCCTTTTTCCAATCCGCCTTATGCCGCACGGGCATACGCCTATGTCAGCGCCGCGCAATACGATGCGCTGGTCGCCTGCTGGTATTACAAGAGTTTGTATAAAAGGAACGCTCCCTACGTGAATGATTCCATTATTAAACCGCTTGCCGGAAAGACCAACCTGTATTCTTATCCGTCAGAGGGCGCGGTCATTGCCGGCGCGACGGCAGAATTGATGCAATTACTTTTCCCCGATGAAATAGCGACGATCCAGCAGGATCTGGCGCAGCAGGAATTGGCCCTGATCGCATCCGGAGCCGCGGCACGCAGCGATGTAACGGCCGGCGAAGCGCTGGGCCGGCAGGTAGCCGATGTTTTTCTGGCCAGAGGCAGAGCCGATAATGCCAGCAAGGCGGTAGGCAATGCGACGGTCTGGGCTGCCTATGTGACCACGGCACAGGCCCAGAATCAGATACCCTGGTATAGTCTCGAAACACCCTCCCGGCCTCCGATGTTACCCCTGTTTGGCGCAGTAAAGGGCTTTTTGGTCGACTCAGCGGCGGTTGTTTCCCTCGACCCCGGACCACCGCCTTCGACCAGCAGTGATTCGATGAAAGCACAGACAGAAGCGGCCTATAACACTGTCAAGAATGCCACCCGCGATCAGCTTAGCCAGGTGCAGTTCTGGGCAGATGGAACCGGCACCTGGACACCGCCGGGACACTGGAACTATATTGCTGAACAGGACTTTATCAACCAAAACTACAGTGAAGTGAGGTGGGCCAGAAATTACGCTCTGCTGAATATGGCAGAGATGGATGCCGCCATCGTCTGCTGGCATATCAAGTATGAATATTTCAATCCGAGGCCGACGCAGATGGATGCGGCTATCAGAACACTGACCGGTGTGCCGAATTTTCCTTCTTACGTTTCCGGTCATTCGATGTTCAGTTCGGCTGCGGCTACGATCCTGGGGCATCTCATCCCTTCCAGGGCGCAGGCTTATGCAACGTTGGCGCAACAGGCCGCTGACTCAAGGATCTATGCGGGGATCCACTATACGATAGACTGTACAGTGGGGAGTGCGGTCGGACAAAAAGTAGGTAATTACGCTGTCACGAGAGCAGAAAGTGACGGCGCCGATCAATAAAGAGATTATAAGATTTTCTTGGTTATAAGCAAAAGCAACACAAACGCCGCCATTCCTGGCGGTGTTTTCATTTTAGGCCTTTTGACCTGATCGACCTGATAAATATATAAAATTAATTTTACATAGGGATAAAATCTGTTGTAGTGGGAAAACCGGCCAATTCGTTATTTTTATCTCCTATAACTCTATATATGATGAAAAGATCCGTAGGCTTTTTACTTCTCGTAGTAAGCGCCTTTCTTTCATTCGGTCAGCCGATTGTCACTACGCCTCCTGACAAGATCTATGGAAAATTGTTCGTGGATGTGCAGATGAACCGGGTCTTTTCAGATGGGAAAACATTTGTGGACTGTATCCCCAGGCGAAGGCCTGCCGATATCCTGGCTGATTATGACGCCCAGAAGGGAACACCGGGATTCGACCTGAAAAAATTTGTATTCGATAATTTCGATGGCCCGGTAGCTCCAACCGATACGTATAAGACTAATGCCAGTGAAGATGTGGTCACGCACATCAAGAATCTTTGGACCGTCCTGAAAAGGACGCCCGACAAGACAGTAGAAGGCAGTTCGCTATTACCATTGCCCAACCCCTATATCGTTCCCGGCGGCCGGTTCAGGGAGGTTTATTACTGGGATTCCTATTTCACGATGCTCGGCCTCAAGGAAAGCGGCGAGGTAGGGATGATTGAGAACATGGTCAGGAACTTTGCTTATCTCATCGAGAACTACGGCCATATCCCCAATGGTAATCGGACCTATTACCTGGGCCGTTCACAACCGCCTTTCTTCTCGGTGATGGTCGAATTGCTGGCCGAAGTCAAAGGGGATAGTGTCTACCAGGAATTCCTGCCTGCCATGGAAAAGGAATATGAGTTTTGGATGGATGGCAGTGACAAGCTGAAACCCGGGCAAGCCTATCGCCGGGCAGTGCGGCTCAAAGACGGAGATATTCTGAACCGCTATTGGGATGATGCCACCGTTCCAAGGCAGGAAAGCTGGCGGGAAGACGTGCTGACAGTGCAACGGTCGGGACGGGATAAATTAGAAATGTATCAAAACCTGCGGGCAGCCGCAGAGAGCGGGATCGACTTCGGCAGTCGCTGGTTCGCTGACGGGAAGAATCTGGTGACGATCCATACGACCGACCTGGTACCACCGGATCTGAATGCCCTGCTGTATCACCTGGAATGGACCATCGCCAAGGCCCTGCTGATCAACAAAGATAGTTCTGCCGCTGATTATCGGCGCAAAGCCATCCGCAGGGGCGAACTGATCGATAAATATTGCTGGAATAAGTCCGTGAATTTTTATACCGATTATAATTTCCGGACCCAAAAGCAAAGCAGCCATATCAATCCTGGCGGCATGTATCCTTTTTGCTTTATTAATGAACATCCTGATTACATGAGCTTTCTGTGTACCAAGGCAGTCGGGGTTATTAAAGAAAAATTATTGAAGCCCGGTGGCATTGTCTCCTCCGAATTTACCACCGGAGAGCAATGGGATGCGCCCAATGGCTGGGCGCCGCTGGAATGGATGACCATCTGGGGACTGGACCGTTGCGGACAAAAAGTTTTAGCTACGGATATTGCCGGCCGTTGGGTCCGGCTCGTCGAAAAAGTCTACAAATCGACAGGCAAGCTCATGGAAAAATACAATGTGGTCGATATCAACAAAGACGCCGGTGGCGGGGAATATCCCGGACAAGACGGTTTCGGCTGGACGAATGGCGTCATGCTGGAACTGATCGACCGGTATAATCTGCCAAAGGAGTGATCAAATCACGCGGCCGCGACTATCTTTGCACAAAATTTCGCATGAAGACCTTTCTCTTTGCCCTTCTGACCGGTTCTCTCTTCTTTACAGCGTGTTCATCCGGTAATGTGACGGTGGACGACAGCCTGCAACGGTATTTCGATTCGGCCGGGGTGAAAGGGTCTTTTAGCCTGTTCGACAACGGGCAGGGACATTTTACTATTTATAACCTGCCCCGCTACCGGGACAGCCTGTATCAGCCAGGCGCTACTTTCGATATTCTGCTGTCGCTGATCGCAGTCCAGACGGGGGTAGTGAAGGATGATACGGCGGTTATCGCAGCCGGCATCACGCTGCGGCAGGCCTTTCAGACAAATCCCTATATCAAGCCGCACACCTTTGATCTGTATCCCCAGTATACCTGGTTTCTGCCCGTTGTCCACGAAATCGGCAAAGACACCCTGAAGAAGTGGATCGACTCCCTCCAATATGGCAATAGGTATATAGGCGCCGACACAACAGCCTTCTGGCATAACAACTACTTGAAAATCAACTCCGACGAACAGCTCGGCCTCATAAAAAAGCTCTATTTCGACCAACTCCCCTTTTTCCAGCGCACCCAGGAGATCGTCCGGCGGATGATGCCGACAGAGAACAACTCAAGCTACCGGCTCACGTATAAGACTGCTCAGGGTACGAAAGAAGACGGCCATGCCATTGGCTGGGTCATGGGCTGGGTGGGAGAAAACAAACACCCCTATTTCTTCGTTGTGAATCTTGAATCTGCCGATCCCAATAAGGACCTGGGTGCAGCGGGGTTGGCCATTGCCAAAGGCATCCTGCGGCAACAGGGCTTTTTCGAGGGGAAAAAGTAAAACGTTTAATTGATATCTTTGACTCCCGTGTTTAGAATTGAACATATCGAATACCTGATTGGCCTGGCGGGGCTGCCCGTCCTGCTGGCACTCCTGTGGCTGCTGCTACGGTGGAAGAAAAAGACTGCCGCCCGGATGGGCGACCCCGCCCTGATCAGCCTGCTGATCGAGAATTTTTCTTCTGTCCGGTTCCTTGTTAAGGCCGGCATCGCCCTGCTGGCTTTCGTCATTATCGTGCTGGGCGCTGCTAACCTGCAGAAGCCTGGCTCGATGGAAAACGTTCAGCGTAAAGGGGTGGATGTCATGGTATTACTGGATGTCAGCAAGAGCATGCTGGCAAGGGATATCAAGCCCAGCCGGCTGGAGAAAGCCAAACAATTCCTGCTCCGGCTGACGGACCAGCTGGAAAACGACCGGATCGGCCTGATCCTGTTTGCCGGTCGGGCCTATCTGCAGATGCCCCTGACCTCTGACCATGGCGCTGCCCGGATGTATATCCAGGATGCCAACCCCGACGTAGTCCCTACCCAGGGCACAGTCATCGGGGAAGCGTTATCTATGGCCAATACAGCCTTTAACAGCAAGGAAAGGAAATATAAGTCCATTGTGCTCGTTTCGGATGGGGAAGACCATGATCCCGAAGCGGCGAAAGTGGCCAAAAAACTAGCCGACAATGGCGTCATGATCAATACGGTCGGTATCGGCTCGCCCGATGGTTCACCAATCGAGGACCCAACGACCGGCGACTTGAAGAAGGACGCAGAAGGACATACCGTCATCTCCAAACTGAATGAAGCAGAGTTACAGAGCCTGGCCAGCGCGACTAACGGTCAGTATCTCCGGCTGGACAATGTGGACGATGCCCTGATCACGATGACACAACAATTGGAAAGCGCAGAAAAGAAGGCCATGTCCGATGCGGAGTTCATCGACTATAAAAATTATTTCCAGTGGTTCCTGGCGACGGCCTTCTGGCTGTTGCTGATGGAATTCTTTCTTTCCGAACGACGTAAGGCGGCGTCGCCGGTTGCTAAGGCTGCGTCGCAGGTTGGTAAAGCTTCCGCGCCGGTTAGCAATGCTGCCGTGCCCGCGGTAGTTCTCCTGCTGATCGCATTGACCGCCACCCTCTCTGCCGCTGCGCAGAACGGCAATAACCTGATCCGGAGCGGCAACCGCTATTATAAGAAACAGCAGTTGGATCAGTCCCTGCAGCAATACCAGGCAGCAGTCAAAAAGGCGCCCGACAACCCCGCCGCGAATTATAATCTCGGCAATGCCCAGTTCAGGAAAAACGATTATGATGCTGCGGCCAAATCCTATGACGCCAGCGTGACCCATAGCGCTACCGATAAGTCGATGCAGGAGAAAGGGTTGTATAATAAGGGAGTCGCCATGGCCAAGCAGAAAAAGCTGCAGGAAAGCATCGATGCCTGGAAATCCGCTCTCAAGCTGGATGCTTCCGATTCCGATGCGCGGGAGAACCTGGAAAAGGCCCTCGTGCAATTAAAGCAGCAACAGCAACAACAACAGCAGAACCAGCAGAATAAGAAGAAAGATCAGCAAAAGGACAAAAAGGATCAGCAAGATAAAAAAGACGAAAACAAGGACCAGCAGCCGCCCAAACCACAGCAAAGCAAGTTAAACAAACAACAGGTTGACCAGTTGCTCAAAGCGCTGCAGCAAAGAGAAAACGATCTGCAGAATAAGATGAACGAAAATAAAGTCAAAACGCCCAACCAGCCCGAAAAGGATTGGTGATTGGCACCTGCGGTCTTATTAAATTTACTTCATGCAACTCTATTGTAATTCTCTCACCCGTTATTCCAGGCTTCGTACGCTGGAAGTAAAGATCGGAGACCTCATCCTGGGGAATGGCCATCCTATCCGCGTGCAGACGATGACCACCACCTATACGATGGATACCCTGGCTACTGTCGAGCAGTCCATTCGTTGTATCGAGGCCGGCGCCGAGTTGATAAGGATTACAGCGCCCAGTAAGAACGAGGCGGAAAACCTGCTAAACATCAAAAACGAATTACGCCGACGGGGATATACCACTCCCCTGGTAGCGGATATCCATTTCACGCCGAATGCCGCAGAGATCGCCGCCCGTATTGTGGAGAAAGTAAGGATCAACCCCGGCAATTATGTTGATAAGAAGAAGTTTGCTTTCATCGAATACACCGATGCCGAATATATCGAAGAGATCGACCGCATCCGGGAAAGATTCACTCCTCTGGTGAAGATCTGTAAGGAATATGGCACCGCTATGCGGATCGGCACCAATCATGGTAGCCTCAGCGACCGCATCATGAGCCGCTATGGAGATACGCCTATCGGAATGGTGGAAAGTGCCATGGAATTCCTGCGGGTGGCGCGGGATGAGAGTTATCACAATATCGTCCTCAGCATGAAGTCCAGCAATCCGCAGGTCATGGTGCAGGCATACCGGCTGCTGGTCCAGCAAATGGACGAAGAATTCGGTGTTTGTTACCCTCTGCACCTGGGTGTGACGGAAGCCGGAGACGGAGAAGACGGCAGGATCAAATCGGCTATCGGTATCGGCACCTTACTGGAAGACGGCATCGGAGATACCATCCGCGTCTCCCTGACGGAAGACCCTGAATTCGAGATCCCCGTTTGCAAGGACCTCGTCAAAAGATATGAGGATCGCACACCGGGAATACCGGAGATAACCCCGATTCAAAAGATTCCTTATTCTCCCTTCGAATATAAACGAAGGAGTTCCCGGCCCCTCGCCAATCTGGGTGGTCATCATGTGCCTGTCGTAGTCGCTGACTTCAGCGACGCAGCCGGTATTACCCCCCGGGACCTTGTGGCTGTCGGCTACCGATATGACGAGGGCAGCGACAAATGGACGATCGGCGATGCGGCAGCCGACTTCATCTATACGGGCAGCAAAACCATCGACTTCGAACTGCCCGGGACCCTGTTGCCGGTTTGTGACCATTCGACCTGGCTGAACTTACCCGATCGCTCAAAATACGCTCCTTATTACCGTGGGTCGGAATACAGCCAGGCCCGTCAGCGCTCGGCCGTACTGAATTTCATCCTGGTGGACAGTATGTCGGAAGATGCCCTGTCGATGGCAACAGCCTTGAAGGATGATGTAACGGTCGTGTTATGCTGCATGTCCTCTCATCCGCAAAAGATGTTATCCGTCAGACGCTTTATCATGGAATTGATGGCGCGCGATATAAGCAGCCCTGTCATCCTAACGGCCATGGGCATCGACAATACGATAGACGAACAGTTGATTGGCCTTTCGACGGAAACCGGCGCGCTCTTCCTCGATGGGATGGGCGATGGCATCTGGTTGCGAAATATCTCCGGAGTGATCGATGAGACCCGGGTCAGCGGCCGCACCTACCTGGAAAGGAAGAACGATCACCAGTTCCTCAACAATACTTCCTTTTCCATCCTGCAGGCGACACGGATGCGGATTTCCAGGACGGAGTATATATCCTGCCCTTCCTGCGGAAGGACATTGTTCGACCTTCAGGAGACGACTGCGAAGATCCGTTCATTCACTCACCACCTTAAGGGAGTGAAGATCGCCATCATGGGTTGCATCGTAAACGGTCCCGGCGAGATGGCCGATGCTGACTTTGGCTATGTGGGCAGCGGAGCCGGTAAGATCACTCTCTATAAAGGCAAAGAAGTGATGAAACGCGGGGTGGACAGTTCCATTGCTGTAGAAGAACTGATCAATCTTTTAAAAGAACACGATGCCTGGATCGAATATGAACCGCATTGACAGGCTACATGCCATTCTAACCCACCTGCAGAGCAAGAAAAAAGTGACGGCCCAGGAAATGGCCGATCGCTTCAATATCAGCCTCCGCACTGTCTACCGGGACGTCAAGGCCCTGGACGAATCCGGCGTGCCGGTTATCGGTGAGGCCGGCACAGGCTATACTATTATGGAAGGATACCGTCTTCCGCCTGTGATGTTCACCCAGGAAGAAGCCAGCGCCTTGCTGCTGGGGGGCAAGTTGGCGGAGCAATTCACCGATGGATCGGTCCGGAGGCATTTCAGCGCCGCCCTATTCAAGATAAAGGCAGTGCTGCGGTCGCCTGATAAAGAGTATGTGGACAAACTGACCGAACACGTCGAGATCCTGTCCCGGTATTCCCCCGACACCGATTCTCCGTCACAACATTTGTCGCTGCTCCAACAGGCCGTCGTCCATAAAAAGATCGTTCAGCTGCGTTATCGCTCGAATCTGAAAGAAGAGATCACCATGCGAAAGGTTGAGCCTATAGGCCTTGTGCACTATGGATCTGCCTGGCATCTGATCGGCTGGTGCCATCTGCGGAATGATTATCGTGATTTCCGCATGAGCCGCATGCTGAGCGTCGCCCTGGAAGATGCCTTCTTCGATCCTTCTTCCCACCCCTCTATCCGGGAATATGTCGATAAGCTCAAGCAAACTTCCGAACTGGAAGAAGTGATCGTTCATATCGACAAACGGACAGTGAAATACCTGCAGGAGCAGAAATACCTGCATGGGTTCGTTTCCGAAGAAGAGCTGGAGACCTGTTTCAGGATGAAATTCCTCACGTCTTCTCTTCAATATTTCAGTCTATGGCTGCTGATGTACACCGACAAGATCAGCATCGAATCTCCTGCTGCCCTGAAGGTCCGGATGACCGAATTGGCGGAAAGACTCTTCACCCACTACAAACAATACCCATTATGAGCTGCACCATTCGGCATATTAAGCAAAATGACCTGAACCTGATAAGTATATACGACGAAAGCAATGGAACGGAGATCAGCATTCTGCCTGCATTTGGGGCGATGCTACATTCATTCACCGTCCGCGGCCGGGACGGATCGGGTTTCAATATCATCAACAGCTATCCCCATCTGGCCGGGTTGAAGGCAGAAATGGGCCGGTGGTTCAAAAGCGCCAAACTTTCTCCCTTTGTATGCAGGATCCGGGATGGTAAATACAGCTTCGGGGATAAGGAATATCGGTTCCATCGCCTTTTTTCCGATGGTAATGCCATCCATGGCCTGCTGTTCGACAAGCCTTTCACCGTCCTGGAGGAGACCGAAGGCGAAAGCGGCGCCGTAGTGCTGGAATATACTTACAAGAAAGAGGATGCTGGCTACCCCTTCGATTATGACTGCCAGGTAAGATATATCCTGCATCCTGACAACGTGCTGGAAGTGGTGACGGCCGTGACCAACCTGGATAATACCGCTATTCCGATGGCCGATGGCTGGCACCCGTATTTTCAACTCGGCGGAAAAGCCAATGACTGGGAAGTGCAGTTCCATTCGGATGCCATGGTGGCATTCGACGATCGGCTGGTCCCCACCGGCAGCCTGGTCCAATACAATGATTTCGGTACGGCACGGCTGCTCGGCAATGCCTCGCTGGACAATTGCTTTACCCTCAAGCCGGATCTCGTCAGCGCAGCGTGTGAAATCCACAATCCTGCCAACGGATTGACCGTCTCATTTTTCCCCGACGCGAACTATCCTTATCTTCAATTGTATACTCCCGATGATCGGAATAGTATCGCTGTGGAAAACCTTAGCGGCGCCCCGGACTGCTTCAATAACAAAATGGGGCTGCTATTGCTCCAGCCGGGCCGTTCACAAATATTTAGCGTCCGGTATAAGGTTGGCGTCCGGTAAAAAATTATCTTGCCCTCTAAATTTTCAATGCAATGAAGATCCTGAAATTTATCCTCCCTTTAGCCCTCGCCTTTGGTTTTACCGGTTGTCTCGATATCAACGAGAAACTGGATATCAAGAAGGATGGCAGCGGTACCCTGACGATGGACATGGACATGAGCCAAATGATAGATATGCTCCAGACCTATATGGGGAAAGATGAATTGGCGAAGAAGGGGCTGCAAAAAATGGATACGACCATTTACCTGAAAGATATACTCGATACCATGTCTACGCTGAGCGCAGATAAAAAGGCCGTCCTTAGCCCCGGCAGTGTTCACATCAAGGTCGACCTGGATGCAAAGGTATTTACGACCCACATGGTATTCCCCTTCACCAACCAAGCCAATCTGCAGAAGTTATATGCCACGATGAATGATGGTTCCTCGCTGGGATCCGCTCAACTACTCGGTGGACTGGGCGGCGATGCCTCGGGAGGCGCAGGCGGCAGCCCGGATATCAACCAGTTCAACGGCATCTACGACTTCACCAGCAAGGATGGATTGATCACCAAGCACCTTAACGCCGACAAATGGAAAGCGCTGCAGAATGAGCCGCAATTCGCTCAGATCAAGCAGGCCGGACAAATGGGGGTGGAAATCAATTACACCAGCACTATCATGCTGCCGCGCCCGGTGAAAACTGTGGACAATCCACTGGCCAAATTATCGGATGATAAGAAGACCATTACGCTCAAATTCAATCTCATAGACGTATTCGAGCATCCTGAACAGTTTGGATATAAGATAGAATATTGATTATGAAACAAACTGATTTCCTGGTTATCGGCTCCGGCATCGCCGGACTTAGTTACGCGCTGAAGGTAGCCCAGCATTACCCGGATAAGCAAGTCCTCGTCATCACCAAGACGCGGGTCGATGAGACCAATACCAAATATGCGCAGGGCGGCATCGCAGGCGTCACGGACCTCGAACATGATAGTTACGATAAGCATATCCAGGACACGCTCATCGCGGGGGACGGCCTTTGTAATCCCCGTACTGTAGAGATCGTCGTCACGGAAGGGCCGGAACGGATCAAAGAGATCATCGAATGGGGTACCCGCTTCGACAAGGATTCGGAAGGGGATTTCAAACTCGGAAAAGAGGGCGGACACTCCGAATTTCGTATCCTGCATCACAAGGATGTCACCGGAAAGGAGATCGAGCGGGCCCTCCTGGACACGGTCGGTAAACAAAAGAATATAGAGATCATCAAGCACTGGTTTGTCCTCGATCTGATCACCCAGCACCATCTGGGTTATCTCGTCAGCAAGTCGACACCAGATATCGAATGTTATGGGGTATATGCCCTTGATCAGCACACCAATAAAATTGTAAAGATCCTTTCGAAGGTCACTCTGCTGGCGACTGGCGGTAATGGTCAGGCTTACCGCACGACCACCAATCCGACAATTGCCACCGGTGACGGAGTCGCCATGGTGTACAGGGCAAAGGGTAGGATAGAGAACATGGAGTTCATCCAGTTCCACCCCACGGCGCTCTACGAACCCGGTGTCAGCCCTTCTTTCCTCATTACCGAGGCGGTACGCGGTGACGGTGGCATTCTCAGGAACGCCAAAGGCGAGGCGTTCATGGAAAAGTATGACGAGCGGAAAGACCTTGCGCCACGCGATATCGTCGCCAGAGCGATCGACAGTGAAATGAAAAGGGCGGGTACCGAACATATCTGGCTCGACTGCCGCCACATGGACAAGACGAAGTTTGTCGAACATTTTCCTAATATATATGAGAAATGCCGTTCCATCGGCATCGATATTTCCACGCAATTCATCCCCGTGGCCCCTGCCGCCCACTACAGTTGCGGTGGCATCAAGGTCGATGAATGGGGACATACTTCCATTACCCATCTCTATGCGTGCGGGGAATGCAGCTCTACGGGCCTGCATGGCGCCAATCGTCTGGCCAGCAATTCCCTGCTGGAAGCGTTGGTTTTTTCCCATCGCTGTTACCTGGACAGCGTAGAAAAAGTAGATCGTATCGCCTTCCAGCAGAATATTCCCGATTGGAATGCCGAAGGAACGACAGAGCCGGATGAAATGATTCTCATCACACAAAGCCTCAAGGAGCTACAGCTTTTGATGAGCGATTATGTTGGCATCGTCAGGACCCATACCCGTCTGCAGCGGGCAAGTAAAAGGCTGGATCTGCTGCATGAAGAAATAGAATCCCTGTACGAGACGACAGCCGTGTCCCCACAGCTCTGCGAGGTACGCAACCTGATCACCGTAGGCTATCTGATCGTCAAGGAAGCGCAGTTCCGTAAGGAAAGCCGCGGGTTACATTACAATACTGATTATCCGGAAAAGAGTACTATTTTACAGAATATCGTATTATGATGCCCTC
>JAMFSL010000221.1 GCA_026225275.1 Puia dinghuensis | reverse complement strand
TGGACGAGATCCTTGCCCCCCAAAGAAAAGGGGATGCTCCTTTCATTTTCCTGGTAGATCATTTTTTCGAGAAAAAACCTCTTGCCGGGCGGATACCGCTCCGGGGCAAGGATAAGATCATATTTGTCGATGTCACTTATGAGCCGAAGACCTCCTATGTCGACAAGCTGGCGGGTCAGCTGCGGCAGGAATTCGGCAGCGTTAGTGGGATTGTGGGTATTGGCGGCGGCTCTGCGATGGACCTCGCCAAGGCCGTCTCGCTGATGATGACCAACCCCGGCTCTTCTGCGGACTATCAGGGCTGGGACCTGGTTAAGCAGCCCGGCGTTTACAAGGTGGGCATCCCGACGCTCAGCGGAACGGGGGCGGAAGTTTCCCGGACGACCGTATTGACGGGTCCCAGCAAGAAGCTGGGGATGAACTCAGACTATACTCCTTTCGACCAGATCGTGCTGGACCCCGAACTGACTGCCGGGGCGCCTGCCAATCAGCGATTCTATACCGGCATGGACTGCTATATCCATTGTATCGAAAGTTTACAGGGGACTTACCTCAACGAGTTCAGCAAATCCTATGGCGAAAAAGCCTTACTGCTCTGCCAGGAGGTTTATGTAAAAAAGCAGGGGTGGAATGAGGAGAGCGACGACAAACTGATGATGGCCTCTTATGCCGGAGGGATGAGCATTGCTTATTCCCAGGTCGGGGTGGCGCATGCCGTCAGCTATGGTCTTTCCTACCTGTTGGGTACCAAACACGGGATTGGTAATTGCATCGTCTTCGATCATTTGGAGGAGTTTTATCCGGAGGGCGTCCGGGAATTCAAAAAAATGGTGGAAAAAAATAAGATCGATATTCCACAACATATCACAAAAGGGCTGACCGACGAACAATTCAATGCGATGATTGACGTTTCTCTGGTGATGAAGCCTCTCTGGGAGAATGCGCTGGGCCTTGATTGGGAAAAGATCATGACCCGCGACCGGCTGAGGGCGTTGTACGAGAAGTTGTAAACATTTTACCGATGGAAAAACGTGTATGGACAACGATCGGCGGCCTTTTAGGCCTTTTTTTCATCGCCATGATCGCCTGTAAAAAGACCCCGCCGCCCAAGCCGGTTCAGATCACTCCGCTGCAGACCCTGGTCAATTCGGATACTACCCTGACGCTTTTCCACCAGATGATCCTGGTAGCGAATGACGCCGGGCTGCTGCAGGACACCACGGTGACCATCCTGATCCCCACAAATGCCGTCCTCGAGGCGGCCGGGTATACCAATGTCACTATCGACTCTACGAGCTCCTTCCTGCTGGACCAGATGATCCGGTACCAGTACATTCTCGGAGCCCTGTCCCCCGACAGCGGAACATTTACAGCCTACCCGACCTATCTGGGGGCTCCGCTCTATGTCGAAAAAATCGCTTCCGGCCTGTTGATGAACGGTGGCGCGACGGCGCCGAATGTAGGGACAGCCGTCGGCAACGCCACGGTCTACTACCTGAGTTCCCTGTTGCCGCAGGCCGTGGATTCCCTGCCCATCATCCTGCAGGAGGATACCAGTCTTACCATGTTCGCCGCAGCGTTTTCCTACAGTAACGTATATGATTCCCTGCTCCTGAACGGCAGTTATACTATTTTCGCCCCGGTCAATTCCGCCTTTTATGCCGCGGGCTTTGACAGCGTTACCGCTATTGACTCGACCAGTATCGACTCAGTGATCGCGCTGGTGCAGGGCCAGGTGGTGAACGGGGTTTATTTCACCAATACCTTTCCCATCCCCGGGCCTGTCTTTGATTACGTGGGTAATCCCATCACCATCGGAAATGCGAACGGAGGCTGGCAATTCTATGGCAACGGTAGTCCGGTGCCCGCGAACTGGCTAAGCGGCAACGTGGTTTCCGGAGCGAATATGGTGCTCCATAAGATAGACGCCATCCTTCCCTACACCCTCCCGGCCCATCCGGGCCGCCCACAGGCTCAAAAGCCAAAACTTGGTTCCGGCGGGGCAACATTAAATTAATGTAGCTCCTTTTTCCCGAAGACGCCGCCGTTGCCTATTTTTGGAGTATGCTCAACCTGAAAGATATTAAAAACCTGCTTCAGCATAACAAGATCACGGATTTTGTCAAGCTGACCCCGCGCGACATTGCGGACTTCACGAATCGCAACACGAAATGGGCGGTAAAGCTGTTCCAGCACCTCGACCCCAAACATGCGGCGAAGGCTTTTAAGTTCCTTCAAAATGATAAGCAGGAAATCATCATCAAGTCGCTGCCGGAAGAAAAGGCAGCTGAGCTACTCAATGCACTGCAGCCCGATGATCGCACGGCCTTTCTCGAAGAGCTGCCGGGTAATTACGTCAAGGAGTTGCTGAAGACCCTGACGCCCGAGCGCCGCGCGGAGACGCTCGAATTGCTGGGGTATGAAGAAGGAACTGTCGGCCGGCTCATGACCCCCGACTATGTATCAATCAAAATGTCGGAGACCTGCCAGGATGTTTTGACTTATATCCGCCACCGGGGGCAGGCGACGGAAACGCTAAACTGGCTGTTCGTCATCGACGAAAAAGGTGTTTTAATAGACGACATCAATATCAAGGACTTTTTGGTCGTGGACCCTTCCACGACCGTCGCGCAGATCATGGACCACCAGTTCCTCGCCATAAACGTCAACGACACGCAGAAAGACGTGATCAACATTTTCCGCAATAACAGCCGGTATGCCTTGCCCGTGACGGATGATGCGGGCGTGCTGCTGGGTATCGTCACCCTCGATGATGTGTTGCGGCTGGCGGAAAAGGAAGGTACCCGCGAGATCCAGAAGATCGGGGGTTCCGAAGCATTGGATGAACCTTATACGACGATACCTTTCGCCCGGTTGATCAAGAAGCGGGCGGGGTGGCTGATCGTCCTGTTCCTGGGGGAGATGTTAACGGCTACGGCTATGAAGGGGTTCGAAGGTGAGCTTGACAAATGGCTGGTGCTTTCGCTGTTTATTCCGCTGATCATCTCCAGTGGTGGTAATTCCGGCAGCCAGGCTTCCTCTATAATCATCCGGGCGATGGCGGTCGGCGAGATCGGCTTTCGGGACTGGTGGCGGGTGATGCGAAAGGAGATTTTTTCGGGTCTTGTTCTGGGCATCATTCTCGGAATTGTTGGTTTCCTGCGGATCACGGTATGGCAGCAGTTTAATATTCAGGGGGGATATGGCGATCAGTGGATGAAAGTCGGCGCCGTAGTCTTTTTTGCGTTGATCGGCGTGGTCTTGTGGGGAACATTGTCCGGCGCCATGCTGCCGCTGATCCTTAAAAAGCTGGGGGCCGACCCGGCTGCGTCTTCGGCTCCTTTCGTCGCCACCCTGGTGGATGTGACCGGGCTGATCATCTATTTTTCGGTCGCCTATGTCGTCATGTCCGGGCATATGATCTAATAACTCATTTCATCGAGTCTGACTTTTCCTTTAAAGGTCCAGAAAACAAAAGAGGTGTAAATGCCTACCAGGGGTGTGCCGATCAGCGCCATCACCAGCAGGATCTTCATGGTCCGGGTGGACGAGGCCGCATTGTCGACGGTAATGCTGTTGGCAGGTTGTTGCGGCGAGTAGAGCAGATAAGGAAAGACTTCGATTGCGACCATGATCAGGAGCAGGGCGATCGTGATCGTCGAGAAAATAAAAGCATAGCGGTACTTTCCCACTTTTACCTGTCGCGGGATATTGGCGATCGCCAGGATCATCAGCAATGGAATACTAAAATAAGCCGGCCGACTTTTGAAAAAATCGCTGAGGTGAGGGATATACAACAGCGTATATAAAGTGGTGATCCCAAAGCTGACGACGAAGAAGACGATAAAATTATTCGCAAGGACGTGCAGTTTGACGAAAAGCCGGGCCTCCGTCTTCATCGTCAGGAAGATGGCGCCGTGCATCATGAAAAGGGCCAGCGTGGTAATGGCGACCATGATGGCGAAGGGATTAAAAAAGTACAGCCAGCTGCCCGTAAACTCGTGATGGCTGTCGAGAGGAATGCCCTCGACTACATTACCCAGCATGAGGCCCAGGGACAGCGAGATGACAATCGAAGCGAAGCAGTAAATAATATCCCAGGCTTTCCGCCACCAAAGCCAGGGTTCCTTGCTGCGAAACTCAATAGAGACCGCGCGCCAGATCAACCCCATGAGAAAGACCATGAACGGCACATAAAAGGCGGAAAAGATAGCGGCATAGGCCGCCGGGAAACCGGCAAACAGGGCTCCCCCGCCTATTACTAGCCAAACTTCGTTGCCGTCCCAGATCGGGCCGATAGCGTTCATGGCGATTCGCCGGCTCTGTTCTTTGCGAAGGAAGAGATGCAGGGACCCGGCGCCCAGATCAAAACCGTCGAGGATGGCGTAACCGCTGATAACGGCCCCGAAGACCAGGAACCACCAGACGTTATAATCGAGTCCGAGAAAGGTGTGCATACAAATTTATATTTTTTTCGCGCCGCCGGGATGCTCGTGTTCCAGCAGGGGGTTGTCCCTGCGGGCTCCGTCTTCAATCGGCTCTTTCGTGTCGTAATCCACTGGGCCATGCTGGATCTTCCGGTTCAGCTGAAACAGGAAAAGGGCAAACAACACGATATAGACGATGGTGAAGAGGATCAGGGAAAATATGATCTGGCCGGCACTGACTGCCCGCGACAGCGCGTCGGAGGTTCGCAACAGGCCGTACACTACCCAGGGTTGGCGGCCCATCTCCGCGGTGAACCACCCGGCCTCATTGGCCAGTTGCGGCAGTAGAACGCTGAATGCATAGATCCAGAGCAGCCAGCGGTAATCGAAGAGCTTTTTCCGCCACCAGAGCCAGCAGCCAAAAAGGGACAGCGCGATCATGGCAATGCCCGAGGCAATCATGAGATGATAGAATTGAAAGACCGAATTGACCTGCGAAGGGCGGTCTTCCGGTTTAAAAGCCCGCAGTCCTGTCACCGGAGCTTTGAAACTACCGTGTGCGAGGAAGGACAGACCCCCGGGAATTTTTACGCCCCACACTTTCTCTTTCTTTTTATCTACGTAGCCGAAGAGGTACATATCGGCTACAGCTGAGCTGTCGTAGTGCCCTTCCATCGCGGCTAATTTAGCAGGCTGGTAGCGGGTGACGACGTCGGCACTGCGATCGCCGAGATATAGTTGAAACACCGAGAACAGGGCAGCGACGGTGAGGGCTATCTTAAAAGTGGGCGCTGCAATTTTTTTGTGTTTGCCGTGAAGAAGGTACCAGGCGTTAACGCTGAGAACGAGGAAGGCGCCGGCGAGGATGGACCCTACCCAGACATGCAGGAGGCGATCTACGCTGGACGGGTTGAAGACCATGGCCCAAAAATCAGTGATTTCCGCCCTGGCATTCATTCCCTGGCCAACGATATGGTAGCCGGCAGGAGTCTGCTGCCAGGAGTTAGCCACGACGATCCAAACGGCGGAGAACAGCGAACCGAAAAAGACCATAATAGTGGAGATGAAATGGACGGGGCGGCTGACGCGGTTCCAGCCGAAGATCAGGACACCCAGAAAGCCCGACTCCAGGGCGAAGGCAAAGATCCCTTCGGCGGCCAGGGCGCTCCCGAAAATATCCCCGACATATTTCGAGTAGGTCGCCCAGTTAGTCCCGAATTCGAATTCCATGATGATACCCGTCGCCACACCGATTCCAAAGATGAGGGCGAAGATGCGTATCCAGAAGCGGACGGCCATCTCGTAGACTTTATCGCCTGTCTTCAGATAGAGGCCTTCGAGGATGACAAGTATAAGGCCGAGCCCGATGCTGAGCGGCGGATAAATGTAATGAAAGCCTATCGTGAAGCCAAACTGAAGCCTTGCCAGGAATTCGACGTCCATAGTTGTTGGTTTTTATCCGGCAGGAGCAACCGCGAAAAATAGAAAGCCGGTCATTTTTTCTTGTACACCGGGACATTGCTGCAAGCCTCTCCGTACATGATACTCTTTACCACCGGCTGCAACAGGCGGGTTATTTCGAGGTAGGCAAACGCTCCTACAGACAAGTCGCCGCATCCTTTCACGATCACTCTCTTGTCGGCAAACGTTGTGACGTCGATGGCCTGCAGGTTAGTCAGGAAGGATTGTTGTAAGGCCCCCTGCCTGTCGCCAAGGATAATAGACCTGGCGTATGGCTGCGCCTGAACGGCCACCAGCATGTAGGCCCAGGCAGGAATGATCGCGTCCACCGAGCAGGTCACGGCCAGCGTCTTTCCGGCATAAGCGGTCCAGTCGATCCCCTGGAGCGCCGCACGAAATTCTTTTTCTTTCAGGATCATTTCTCTGAACAACAGCGGCTTCAGATCGAAAACAACGATCTCTTCCCGGGGATAGTAATCCTCCAGGTCGAGTGTCAGCAATCCACTGAGCGCCACTTTGTTAATGATCTCTTCACTCATATCTTGTGCAAAGATACGCAAAAACAAATGACCCCTCCTGAGGGGAGAGGCCATTTGAAAATTCAGTTGATATAGAAAAAGAGACTAGAAGAATTTACCCCGATCATCTTCAATGGTCGCCAGTTTGCGTAAGGCGTCCACGAGACCGTAAGAAATGCGCTGACGCTGTTGCTGTTCCTGCACAAAGCGTTGTTGCTGCAGGTCGGCGTTCGGATTGGACAGAGCGCTGACCTTTTCTACCTGGATAACATACACGCCGCCATTGCCCGGGATGGGCGGAGAAGCGGGTTTCCCTGCGAGGTCTTTATTAAAGGCAGAGCCAATGACCTTAGGTTCCTGACCGACATTGGCAATATACGGCGAAGAGAACAGTACGCTGTCCGCGTGCATGATCTGTTGGCCACCGGCGGTTGCTGCAGCGTCGAGTGAGGCCGGACTGCCCAGCTTCTTGATGATTTGTTCCGCCTTTTTCTTGTTACGAAGGATCGGTTCGACAACACTCCGGGCCTTCGCCGCTGACATCGTTCCCGCCTTATTGATTTCCGTCAGGAGCGCTACGACATATTTATCTCCTATGGCAAAAGGTTCCGAAACATTGCCGACTTCTGCATCATAGATCCAGCGGACGAGCTGACGATTCGGGCCGAGACCGGGAATGGAAAATTCGGAAGGTTGAATATCCGGCGCATTGAGCCGTTGCAATTTGCCCTTCTGCACGTTATCGTCGAAAGCCTTCGCGTCGCGGCTCTCCCCGGCGAACTGGCTGGCCATTCCGGAGGCTGCCTGATCCGTTTCCGGACTGGTCTCTATCTTACGGCTGAGATAAGCCACTTTATATGCCGGTTCGAAACTTTTCTGGTCGGTCACCTCTATATAATGGTATCCAAACTGGCTTTTTACGATTCCTTTATCGCCGACCTTATGGTTGAAGGCAAAATCGGAGAATTCCTTGACCATGCGGTCGGCTGTGAAATAGCCCAGATCACCCCCCTTTGTCTTGCTGCCGGGATCATCGGAGAACCTGGCGGCAACGCTGTCAAACTTCTGGCCGCCTTTTTCGATCATGTTGCGGATACTATCTATCTTTTTCTTGGCCGTGCTATCATCCATGGTCGGCTGCTGAGTCTGAGGGTCGATTGTGGCGACAAGAATATGGCGGGCGCGAGCAGAGTCGGGCATCGTCTTTTCGTCAACCAGCTTGGCGATGGTAAAATTTCCTCCGTCGAGGTATGGACCATAGACCGCTCCCTTGGCGAGGGCAAAAATGGAATCTTTGTTCGGCACCTGTATCCTGGATTTACCAAAATAGGTATCCCCATATGCAGCTTCTGTTCCTACCCTGGCCAGGAAGGCTTGCGGGTCATTCGTCTTGGCAAATTCTGTAGACAGCTCAACCAACTGTTGTTTTAGCTTGTCGCTATCGCTTGAACTGGGAGCAGCATTGAATGTGATGTAGGCAATGCTCCGGCTCTCTTCCTGTTTGAACTGGTCCTTGTGCTGATTGATATAATCTTCTATCTCTCCATCTGTTATTTTCGCCGCACTATCCGGAACAGTATAATATGGAGTGTTGACGTAGGAGATGGCAGCCAGCTGGCTGTTGTCCGCATTCATCTTCTCGATCATCCATTTGGGAACGTAGGCACTGTTAGCCAGTAGGGAAGTGTATTTTTCCCGTAACCTCATTTTGATGATCTGCGGAACGGATTCTTCAAAAAATGACTTTGCCGCTTCATACTGCCGGTTGTCTGCATTAGCAGTCTTTTTCGGTCCCGCTTTATAAAGAGACCTTAACTGATTGATCTGGGCAGCAGCAGCCTGTGCATCGAAAAGCCCGGTTTTGGGATCTGTAAAGGCTCGCTTTACATCCGGGATCGGGTCGTTTCCGACCAGCATGTCATTAATCTCTTTGTCGCTGACGTCGAGTCCCAGCTTTGCAAAGTCCTTGCTAAGTATAGCGTCTTCGATCATCTGGCGCCACACCTCATCTCTGATATTCTGCTGCATGGCATCGTTAACGGGATAGCCCTGAGCTTTGTACCGGTCTTCCTGGCTGGAGACTTCTCGTTCAAAGTCATCATATTCTATCTTTTGCCCATCGATCGTTCCGACTACCGTCGAGCGGTTGCCGAAAAGCCGGCTTCTGCCTACAAAGGCATCCATCAAAAGAAAACCGATCAGACTCAGAGCGATAAGACCAAAGACTAACCAGGCTGCTCTATCCCTTATTGTTTGAAGTATTGACATAATTTTGATTCTCTATAAAGTTGATTCGGGGTTGTATTTTTAATAAACGGATGGCAAAAATAGGGGAATTTATGGTTGTGCTGAAGGGTCTTTAGGGGAAAAATAACCCTTCAGCACAAAAGATCTTATGATGGGCCTTCGGCCGGACCCCTGGAGGGGTCCTTGGGTTATGAACAAATTGTGGAAAAGGGTGTTAAAGTGCCTTCTGGTCTGATTTCCGGCAAATGGCTTTTTTGTGAAACAATCTTCGTGAAACGATAATTAACAAGGACTTATGAATAACCCTGTTTGGCGGTGGATAAACCCGGTTGCAGATACCCTGCAGGCTGGGTATAGTTGGGAGACAACTCCCGGCGGGATGGACAGGAGAATCGGGTCGGTGTACAAAGCCGCAGTTATTCCACAGCCATTGACAAGAGGACGGCAAAATAGTTTTCCGGACCCGGTTTTCATCCACACTTGTGGAAAAGTAGGGAAGACTGTGATCCAAAGGGGCATCTCGCTTGTTAACTAAATGTGCAATACGGTGAATAAATAGGTGTTTTCGATGATTCCACAGGGGAACGAAAATTCTTATCCACTAATCCACCATGATAGTAGTAGTAGCTTTATTTATAAATAATTGATATTATTAAATACTATGGCAGATATTAACATGACATCCGCGACGAAAAATTTATCCTCCCGAGGGTTTTTGGATATAGCTGTTTCGCCGGAGCTGGATCTCTTTCTGGAGATAGAACGCTTGAAGAAGGAAAAAAATGCGATTGTGCTGGCACATTATTATCAGGAGGCGGATATCCAGGATGTGGCGGACTATATCGGAGATAGCCTGGGACTGGCACAACAGGCGGAAAAGACGACAGCTGACCTGATCGTGTTTGCGGGTGTTCATTTCATGGCAGAGACGGCGAAGATCCTCAATCCGGATAAGAAGGTTGTATTGCCTGATCTGAAGGCAGGCTGCTCGCTGGCAGATTCCGCACCTGGCTATCTGTTCAAGGCCTTCAGGGAAAAACATCCGGATCATCTTGTTATCTCTTATATCAATTGTTCCGCGGAAGTAAAGGCGCTGAGCGATATTATCTGCACGTCGTCGAATGCCGAGAAGATCGTTGAAAGTATTCCAAAGGATCAACCGATCATTTTCGCCCCTGACAGGAATCT
This sequence comes from Puia dinghuensis, assembly GCA_026225275.1. Taxonomy (GTDB): domain Bacteria; phylum Bacteroidota; class Bacteroidia; order Chitinophagales; family Chitinophagaceae; genus Puia; species Puia dinghuensis_B. The sequence goes on along the minus strand of JAMFSL010000221.1, from coordinate 26,423 downwards.
GGGAGCGTATTTGGTCAAGAAGACCGGCCGGGATATGTTATTATGGGACGGAGCGTGTATGGTACATGAAATTTTTAGCCTGGAGAAAATCACGCGTTTAAAGGTCCGGTACCCTCAGGCGAAATTAATCGCGCACCCGGAGTGTGAAGAACCGGTACTACGTCTGGCAGACTATATAGGGTCCACCACGGCCCTCTTGAATTATACGAAGCGGGATGTCGGGAAAGAATACATCGTGGCAACAGAGGCCGGAATACTGCATCAGATGCAATTGTCGTCGCCGGAGAAGAGTTTCATTCCGGCACCGCCGACAAATAACTGTGCTTGCAATGATTGCCCACATATGAAGCTGAATACATTAGAGAAATTATACCTGTGTATGGAATACGAACAGCCGGAGCTGCTGATGGATCCGGCTTTAATGCTTGCTGCGCGCAAACCAATGGATAGAATGTTGGAAATCAGCGCCAAATATGGTTTATAATTTCGTAATGTTTAAAAACCTTTACCTTCCCATGTAGACCATCAATATTTGGACGTCGCTGGGGTTGACGCCGCTGATGCGGCTTGCCTGACCAAGCGTCCTGGGTTTTATCTTTTTAAATTTCTGTAAGGCTTCAGTGGAGAGGGAAGACAGCCGGTCATAATTGAAATTCTCCGGGATAAGAAGACCTTCCAGTTGGGCCATTCTTTCTACCAGTTCTTTTTCCTTGCCGATATAGACATCGTACTTGATTTGAATTTCTGTTTGTTCGAGAGCGTCAGTGTCGATGTTGTCGAGGGAGTGTGCGAGCCTTGGTATGGCGTTTCGCATCGAGAGGAGATCGATATTAGGGCGGAGAAGTACCTGAGCTGCTTTTTGTTTTTGCATTAAGGGAGCTGATTTTTTTTCCAGCAGATAGTTGGCCGATTCCTCTGGTTCGAGGGAGAAGGCGGCTAGTACTTCTTTAGTTTTTTCTACCGCTTCTTTTTTATCGAGTGTCTTTTGCATTCTTTCCTGAGAGGCGAGGCCTATTCTGTAACTGAGTTCGGTCAGGCGAAGATCTGCATTATCCTGGCGGAGGAGGGTACGGAATTCGGCCCGGGAAGTAAACATGCGATAGGGTTCTTCGGTGCCTTTGTTGATGAGGTCGTCGATGAGAACGCCAATATACGCTTCACTCCTTTTCAGGATGACAGGCTCAAGATGGTTGATCTTTTGGTGGGCATTGATACCTGCCATTAACCCTTGGCAGGCGGCTTCTTCATAGCCGGTGGTACCATTGATCTGGCCGGCGAAAAAGAGGTTGCTGAGCATTTTAGTCTCCAGGGAATGGGTCAGCTGAGTAGGGGGGAAATAGTCATACTCTATAGCATAGCCAGGTCGGAAGACGCGAACATTTTCAAAACCCGGAACCTGTCGCAGCGCAGCGTTTTGAACTTCTTCCGGCAGAGAGGTAGAGAAACCATTGACATAGATTTCTACGGTATTCCAACCTTCGGGTTCAACAAAGAGCTGGTGTCTTTCTCTTTCGGCGAAGCGGTTGATCTTGTCTTCAATACTCGGACAGTATCTTGGACCCACTCCTTCGATCCGCCCGGTATACATAGGGCTTCGATCAAAACCTGTTTTTAGGATATCATGGACAGTGGAATTAGTATAGGTGATCCAGCAGCTTCTTTGTTGTTTCGGCTTGGGGATATCGAGGTAGGAGAATCCAACGATATGCTCATCTCCCTTTTGTTCCTCCATTTTAGTGTAGTCCAGGCTTCTTCCGTCAATGCGTGGTGGAGTTCCGGTCTTGAGGCGGTCGCTTTCAAAACCAACAGAGACTAACTGCTCGGTGATTCCGGTGGCAGCCTTTTCGGCTACCCTACCGCCGCCAAAGCGCTTTTCTCCAATATGGATGACGCCATTGAGAAAGGTTCCGCTGGTAATAACCACGGCCCGGGCCGAGATTTCGTTGCCTAGCCCGGTGACTACACCGACGACTACCCCGTCTTTGATCAATAGGGAATTGACCATATCCTGGTAAAAGTCAACGTTAGGGGTTTGTTCAAGCATTTCCCGCCAGGTAGAGGCGAACAACATTCTATCATTTTGAGACCTCGGGCTCCACATAGCTGGTCCTTTAGACCGGTTAAGCATGCGGAATTGGATCATGCTTTTGTCGCTGACGATACCAGAGTAGCCACCCATGGCGTCGATCTCCCGAACGATCTGGCCTTTGGCGATACCACCCATGGCAGGATTACAGCTCATTTGTGCAATGGTCTGCATATTCATGGTGATGAGGAGGACTTTCGACCCAAGGTTCGCTGCGGCAGCTGCCGCCTCACAACCGGCATGGCCGGCGCCTACTACGATAACATCATATAAAGGAAACATAAAGCTCAAATCAGGTTCTGTAATAAAATAACCCGATTTGAGCAAACTTCTTAAGTCTGCCCTGGCGGGCATCTGCGAAGCAGATTTGGCAAAATTACACGTTCCACGGGGAACGTTACGCAGAAAGAAATATTTTGCTAATAGGGTGTTTCACGTGGAACGGCCATACAAGGCGAGGTATTTATCCTCCATCTCCCTCATTAACTTCTCTTCCCGGGGTTTTTTGTCCTTATACCCGCATAAATGAAGAGCCCCGTGGAAGATGACCCGGTGTAATTCCCTTTTGATGGAACTTCCAAAAACCGCGGCATTGTCCCTAACCCGGTCGACACTAATGTAGATTTCACCACTAATGGGTTGACCAGGATCGGAGAGCGGGAAGGTGATAATGTCCGTATAAAAGTCGTGCTGAAGAAATTGCTGGTTAATTTCCAGCAAGCGTTGGTCGGAACAGAAGATGTATTGCAGTTCCGTAAGCCTTTTCTTTTCTTTTTGGAATAGAGAGATAATGAACTGTTTCAACCTGGCCCTTTCCTGCAGGGAGACGGGGTGGAGAAAATGGAATTGTATTCTGGGGTTAATAGCACGCATTTCCGAAAATCGTAAGCTTAATCGTGTAACAATTGATAAATTCGCTGGTCCAAGTTAGGATTAACCAAATAGAAAATGAAGAGATTATCTGAATTAGAACCCGGAACTGTAGCCAGGATTCATTCTTTCGAAAAAAATGACCTATTCCTGAAGTTAATGGAGATGGGGTGTGTGCCCGGAGAGTTAGTCAGGGTGGAACAGGTGGCTCCCTTGGGAGATCCTATCTCTATCACTGTTGCCGGATACAATCTCAGCCTACGGCTGGATGAAGCGGACAACATTTTCATGGAGGAGAGAGAAAAATGAGAGTAGGATTGTACTTTGGTTCCTTTAATCCCATTCACCACGGACATCTGATCATTGCCAATTATATTCTCGATCACAGCGATCTCGACCAAGTGTGGTTTGTTGTTTCCCCTCAAAACCCGCTGAAGCCGTCTGCCTCCTTGTTGAACGAATACCATCGACTCTTCCTCGTACAACTCGCCATCGAAGGAGAAAAGAGCCTTAAGGCATCCGATATAGAATTCAAATTGCCCAAACCCTCCTATACGGTAGATACCCTGGCTTATTTGCAGGAGAAATATCCCATGAATCAGTTCGCCATCATCATGGGCAGCGATAGCCTGCAAAATCTGCCGAAATGGAAGAATTATCAGTGGTTGTTACAGCACTACCCTATCTACGTCTACAAGCGGCCGGAGCATGAAACGCTGCCCAGCTTTCCTGAGGCTATGGACATCCGGGCAATAGCTGCGCCATTACTCCCCATTTCCTCGACGGATATTCGCCAAAACATCCGGGAAGGAAAATCTATCCGATACCTCGTACCCGATGCTGTCAGGGAAGAAATAGAAAAAAGCGGATATTATCTACACTAATCCCTCGCGTGATTTTTTAGGGAGTGACAACACGACCAATTGGTAAGAATCATCAATCATCTGCCGGAGAATGCGACCGGAAATACTACCGTCAACGGTTACCGTATTCCACATTTTTTTATTCATGTGATAACCCGGCTGCACTGCAGCAAATTGCTCCCGCCATTCAATAGCCTTTTCCGGATCGCATTTGACGTTGAACTCCAGTATAGGATTATCAAGACTGGTCAGGAGGAACATTTTCCCCCGCACTTTAAAGACCAGGGTGGTCTCACCAAAAGGAAAACTCTCTTCTGCTTCTTTCTTTGCCAGGCAGTATTCCCGAATCGTTTCTATATCCATAGAAAAAACAACTTATATATAAAATAATGAACACTATCATTTAGGTGTAGACGCGATGGCGGTGGTCGAGTAATCAAAGACCAGGTTGCAGAAGGCCTTCACCCCTAGCTTAAATCCGCCTTCGTCAATATAGAAATCAGGCGTATGGTGTGGAAAGGCTGTTTTGGGGTCCTGTCCCTTTTTCATTCCCCCGAGAAAAAAGAAGAAAGAAGGAACCTTAGCGCCGAAGAAGGAAAAATCCTCCGATCCCGTCATAGCATCCATCCACTGAACATTTTCATCGCCGGCAGTATGTTGGAGAGAAGGTAGCATTTTCTTCACCAGGGCCGGATCGTTATAGGTGATCAGGGTTTTATTCTCTATAGTGATATCGGCTGTCGCGCCGGCGCTCTCCGCTATTTTTGTAACGGTGCGCCGCATGCGCTGGTGGATCTCGGATTGCATGGCGGTATCCAGGGTGCGGATCGTCCCGGTCATTTCCACCTCCTCCGGAATGATGTTCGGCCGGACACCACCCTGTATAACGCAAACGGAGATGACTGCCGCATCCTTCGTCAGTTCCGTCTGGCGGCTGACGATCGTCTGCAACCCTTCGATGATCTGGGCGGAGACGACGACAGGATCGATGCCGGCCCAGGGTTGTGAACCGTGGGACCCCTTTCCGTGCACTTTTATCGTGAACCAGTCCGAAGCGGCCATGGCCCCCTCGCTGCGGTATTTTATCTTTCCTACTTCCACGGATGACCAGATGTGCAGGCCGAAGACGACGTCGACTTTAGGATTGTCCAGTACACCCTCTTTGATCATGAGGGCGGCCCCGCCTTCCTCGCCGTTGGGCGGGCCTTCTTCTGCCGGCTGAAAGATGAATTTCACCGTACCATGCAACTGCTGTTTCATTCCCGCCAGGACTTCGGCAACGCTCATCATAATGGCGATATGGGAGTCATGGCCGCAGGCGTGCATGACGCCCACTTCCTGGCCATTATAGGTGGTCTTCACTTTCGAAGCGAAAGGGACAGGAGTCCGTTCGACCAATGGCAGTGCATCTATATCCGCGCGCAGGCCGATCACCGGTCCGGAATATGCGCCCCGGAGGATGCCCACTACTCCGGTCTTCCCTACCCCTTCATGTACTTCCAATCCCAACGACCGCAAGTGGTCGGCGATGATCTTCGACGTCCGGAACTCCCGGTTGCCCAACTCCGGGTGTTCATGAAAATCCCGTCGCCAGGCGATAGTTTTGGGTTCGATCTTGTCCGCTGCAGCGTCGATAGCGGCGCGGATGTCGTTTTGTGCAGCGGCGGAAAAGGGGCAGAGCGAGGCGAGACCGATGCTGACGGCGAAGAGCAGTAAAAGGCTGAACAAGATGCTTTTTCTCATGTCGTAGTTTTTGTTATTTTGAATTTACGTTAAAATCGGGTGCCGGCCGATTCCTTTTGCTCATGTTTTCAACAATCAATAATTTGCGGCCGGGTTGACAGTTTTATTCCGCCATATTGCGTTCCTTAAGACTGTGCTGTTGTATAGTCTTACCGCTTTTGGCGGTCCACAAGGGCATTATGCTATGATGCTGAAGACGTTTGTCCACAAACGAAAGGATGTGACAGAAGAAGAATTGTTGGAATACAGTGCTTTTTGCCAGCTGCTGCCCGGGGCATCCTCCACGCAAACCCTTACGCTGATCGGATACAAGCGCGGCGGGGTTTTACTGGCCGTCATTACCATGTTGATCTGGACACTGCCGGCCTGCATTCTGATGGGACTCTTCTCTTTTTTTCCAAAGACGAATATTGATTTATTCCGCTTTATCGCTCCCATGACGATCGGCTTTCTTGCTTTTGCCGCACAACAGGCCTTCAAGATCTCCATTCACAATACAATTACGCGGGTCATCCTGATCGTGAGTACTATCGCGACGTTCCTCCTGTTCCAGTGGCCATGGATCTTTCCTATCCTGCTGGTGCTGGGTGGATTCGTGACTAACCTGAGCGACCGGCGTATTCCACAGAAGGGGATATTACCGAAGAAAATAAAATGGGGAAACATCTGGCTGTTTGCGATCATTTTTCTGCTGGCCGGCGCAGGCAGCGAACTGGCGCGAAAAAATAACTGGCCCAACCGGCGGCCGCTCAACCTGTTCGAAAACACCTACCGTTTTGGAAGCCTTGTTTTTGGCGGGGGGAATGTACTGATCCCCATGATGTACGAACAATTCGTAGCACGGCCCGAATCTCAGAAACTGATTCAGCGGAACCCGAATATCATCCGGATGAACAAGGGAGATTTTTATTCCGGCGCCGGAATGGTAAGAGCGATCCCCGGTCCTGTCTTTTCTGTAGCGGCATACATGGGCGGCATCGCGATGAAGGACAAGGGGCCGGCGATGCAGATCCTGGGTTGTTTTATCGGGGCGACAGGCATTTTTCTGCCCAGCGCTTTGCTCGTCCTCTTCTTTTATCCCATCTGGCATAACCTGAAAAAATATGCGATCGTCTACCGGGCCCTGGAAGGGATTAATGCGGTGGTGGTTGGGATTATCATTGCCTCTGCATTGTACATGATGAAGGATTTCTACCTGGTCAGCTGGACAGATATTACGATCAATCTGGCGGTGATTGGGGCAACGTGGGCCGTGCTGAGTCTGACGCGGCTGCCCTCGCCTCTCATTGTCCTCGGCTGGCTGTTAGCAGGCTGGCTGATGCTGGTTGTCTAAGAGTTGCCGGGATTGCCTTTGGGAGAAGAGTGGGTTTTCTGACCACCACTGTTACGGCCGCCGTGATTACCGTGACCGCCCCCACTATGTCCGCCGGGACCACCACGACCCGGGCCACCAGGACCTCTTCCCCGGTGGCTCTTTCCGCCTCTGCTGCCGGGATGATATTCGGGAGCGGGACCGAACTGCTCAGGTACAGGCGCCTTGTGGACTGGCTTGCCCAACAGTTCTTCGATGATCCGGAATTTATTCTGCTCTTTTTCGCTGATGAAGGTGAAAGCGATCCCGTCCGTTTCGGCCCTTGCCGTACGGCCAATCCGATGGATATAGTCTTCGCCATCGTTGGGGACGTCATAATTGATCACCATTTCTATATTGTCGATATCGATGCCGCGGGAAAGGATGTCTGTAGCCACGAGGATGGGAAGGCGCCTGCTCTTGAATTCCAGTAATACCTGCTCGCGTGCAGCCTGGTCCAGGTCAGAATGGATCTCGTTGGCGTTGAACTTCGCCCGCTTTAGCTCCATCGTCAGCTGTTTGACATTGTGTTTCTTCGAGCAGAAGATGAGGGTACTCTTCAGGTCGCGTGATTTGAGCAGCCATTTGACGAGCGGGATCTTCTGGGTGTCGTAGACGACAAATGCGTTTTGTTCGATACGGGCAGGCGGTTTGGAAAGGGCGATATTGATCTCTGCCGGCTCATGGAGGATCTTACGGGCCAGGTCCCGGATCTTGGGCGGCATGGTGGCGGAGAACAACAGGTTCTGCCGTTTGAGCGGCATAAAGGAAATGATCTTCATGATATCATCATAGAATCCCATATCCAGCATCCGGTCGGCCTCATCCAGGATGAGATATTGAAGCCCCTGAAGCTTGACATAACCCATGTTGAGGTGGGCGATCATTCGGCCGGGCGTGCAGATAACCACATCGGCCCCCCGTGACAGGGCTTGTTTTTCGGTAGAAAAGTTGCTGCCGTCGCCCCCGCCATAAACGGCTATCGAACTGATATTGGTAAAATAGGAAAGCCCTTCCATGTTCTGCGCGATCTGCACGGCCAGCTCCCGGGTAGGAACGATCACCAGCGCACTCACGGTATTGTCGGCCCGCGACTGAATCAGCTTATTGATAATAGGCAACAGAAAAGCGGCCGTTTTACCAGTACCAGTCTGTGCTGAGGCAATAATATCTTGTCCGTTTAAAATGAGTGGGATGACCTGCTCTTGTACGGGTGTGGCGTTTTCATATCCTGATGCCGCGATGCCTTCGAGAAGGCTTTCGTCCAAACCGAATTCTTTAAAAGTCAAATTTCTACTTTTTTTCGGCTTAAAGTTCGGTCTTTTCGACCGAATTAATTCAGAAGAGTGGGTTTTTGGTAAAATAAACCCCACGGAACTTTAGTAACTTCCGCCCGGAAAGGCTCGGGATTGGGCCCAAAAGCCGAGGGGAAGACGAGCGGCGCGAGCCACGAAGTGATCATTGGCGTAGGAATTGGAATAATGCTTGCTTGCCTTATTGATTTGTAACCATTTGGCGAATGACAACTATCATGACGGCAGAACATCAAAGACTCGCAGTTAACGCTGCAAAAAAAATACCTTTAGAACAGTGGGGACCGTATCTGAGTGAAAGGCAATGGGGCACAGTAAGAGAGGATTATAGCGCCTATGGCGATGCCTGGCATTATTTCCCTTATGACCAGGCCCATTGCAGGACCTATCGCTGGGGCGAAGACGGACTCGGAGGAGTCTCCGACTTCTTTCAGAACCTCTGCTTCTCGGTCGCCTTGTGGAATGGCAAGGACCCTATTCTGAAAGAGCGGTTGTTCGGATTAGGAAATAAGGAAGGCAATCACGGGGAGGATGTGAAAGAGCTGTACTACTACATGGACAACCTGCCCACCCATTACTACATGGAGTACCTGTACAAGTATCCGCAACAGGAATTCCCGTACAAGAAATTACTGGAAGAGAACCGCACGCGATCGCGGGAAGAGCCCGAATATGAGATCCTCGATACCGGGGTCTTCGACAACGACGAGTACTTCGATGTGACGATTCGTTATGCCAAGCAGAATGCCCGGGATATGTTTATCCGCGTCGATATCCATAACCGTCATAACAAGAAAGCAGACATCACAGTTCTCCCGACGTTGTGGTTTTTCAATCGATGGAGCTATGACGGATTGGAGAAAAAACCGGTAATCACCAGCCGGGATAAGGGCTCTGTGAGAGCCACGCATAGCCGGCTGGGCTCTTATTATTTATATTTTCAACAGCCGCAGTACTGCCTTTTTACGGAGAATGAGACTAACCTGGAAAAAGTCACCGGCGCGCCGAATAAGACGCCGTTTGTCAAGGACGCTTTTCATGACGCCATCATTCACAAGAAGAATCTCGATCTGCTCAGGCAGAAAAAGACCGGTACGAAGTTCTCGCCCGTCTACCAATATACGATCGGTCCCGGGGAGACAAAATCCGTTTATCTGCGGCTGAGCAACAAGAACATAGAGAATCCCTTCGGGGGTGATCCGGCGGGACTGTTCGCCAGCCGGAAAGAAGAGGCCGATGCCTTTTACCATTCTGTCCTGCCGGCAGGAATCAGCCCTGAAATGGCGACCGTTCAACGCCAGGCGCTGGCCGGGCTGTTGTGGAGCAAACAATATTATCATTACGACGTGGAACGCTGGCTGACGACCAGCGACGGGATCACGCCGGTCAATGCAGGCAAGCTCAACGGAAGAAATCACGACTGGAAGCACCTCAAGAACCAGGACATCATCGCCATGCCGGACAAATGGGAATATCCCTGGTATGCAGCCTGGGACCTGGCCTTTCAAAGCATTTCCATGGCCCTGGTGGATCCGGTGTTTGCCAAGCACCAGCTATTGCTGATCATGCGCGAATGGTATATGAAGCCGGACGGGCAGATACCGGCCTACGAATGGAACTTTAGCGATGTGAATCCGCCGGTACAGGCCTGGGCTGCGCTGATGGTCTACCGGATAGAAAAAGAGCGGACGGGGAAAGGCGATATTTCCTTTTTGAAGCGGATCTTCCAGAAGCTGCTGATCAATTTCACCTGGTGGATCAACCGGAAGGACGCCAATGGGAATAACATGTTCGAAGGCGGATTTCTCGGATTGGACAATATCGGGGTCTTCAATCGCAGCCACCAACTGGGCGGAGACATGCAGCTTGAACAGGCTGATGGCACCAGCTGGATGGGGATGTATGCGCTGAACATGATGGATATGGCCCTCGAGATTGCGATGAAGGATGAGACATTCGAGGACACCGCGACAAAATTTTTCGAGCATTTTGTGCTGATCGCGGAAGCGCTGAATGAACAGGGAATGTGGAATGAAGAAGATCATTTCTTTTATGATACATTATCCATCGCAGGATCGCCTGTCCAGCTGCGCATCCAGTCCATTGTAGGGTTGACGACGCTCTTTGCTGTGTCTATCATTGAAAAAAATACGCTTCATAAACTGGCAGATTTCAAAAAGCGAATGACCTGGTTTGAAAACTACCGGCTGAAGAACAACCGGTACTGGCCAAACGAAGAACACAGTGACGGCGAACAGGTATTGCTGTCGCTGGTGCCGCAGAAAAGACTGATCTTCTTGCTGACACGGCTGCTTAATGAGGCGGAATTCCTTGCTCCCGGTGGGATCAGGGCGTTGTCGAAGCATCATGAGCAACATCCCTATATGATCAATATCGGCGGAATCGATTATCACATTAAATATGATCCGGGCGACTCGACCTCTGATTTTTTCGGCGGCAACTCCAACTGGCGGGGGCCGGTCTGGATACCGATCAACTATCTCATCATCCAGTCGATCCGCCAGTTCGGAAAGTTTTATGGTGAAGGACTGCTCGTCGAATATCCGGCCGGATCGGGGGAAAAACTGACCCTCCAGCAGATTGCAGACCGATTGACAGAACGTGTGATCAGCCTATTCAAAAAAGACGATACCGGAGCGCGGCCCTTGCATGGAAAATACAATTGGTTCTATCAGCGGCCGGGCAACCAGGATCTGCTGCTGTTTTATGAATATTTCCATGGGGACACCAGTCATGGGCTGGGCGCCAGTCATCAAACCGGCTGGACCTCTCTGGTGGCGGAACTGATCAGCGAGCTTTCGGCCCGGGGGATTAGTTAAGCTTAAACCGGCAGGCCTCTTTTTTCCTTCAGCTCCTTTTTGGTCATATTGAAGAGAATGCTGTGCCGGTTACCCACCCGCTGTACGAGATGGACATGGGCAATGAAATTCTCGACGATCTGAATCTTATCGCTGGGTGTGACAACCAGTAGCTGGAGATGCAGTTGTTTGCACAGCTCCATGAGATAAGTCGCTTTCTCCTCGTCCTGGTTACTGAAACTCTCATCCACAGCAATGAAACGGAAGCTTTTCGAATGGAGACCTTCCCGGGTGATGCCGAACTGGTAGGCGATGGCGCTGCAAAGGATGGTATAGGTCAGCTGTGCTTTTTCACCGCCGGAAAGCTGGCCCATCTGCCGATAGGTCTTCTTGAGCTCGTGGGTCTGCCTGAATTTTTCGTCGGCCCAGAACTCGAACCAATTGCGAACATCGAGGACGCGGGAGCGATAGGATTCGCTCTCATCAAGGGTATCGATAAACGATTGTACATGCTGGTTGAAATGCCGGGCTTTGTCTTCGAAGCTGCTTTGCTGCCAGTCCGCCGCCTGAGGCAGGGCATTCAGCAAGTGGTGCCTGAATTCCCGGATAGCAGTATCTGCGACCGGGCGGCAGCTCAGCTGGATATAGGTGTCGGGCAGCCTGTTGAAGTTGATCCCGCTCAGGGCCTGGTTGAGGCTGGCAATGCTGTTTTTTATCTTTCGCTCCCAGCTTTCCAGCTCTTCATTCAGCACGCCCATTTTAATGACGGCGGTGTCATGGAGCAGCCGCTCGAAGTCCTTTTTATATTTCGGCAGATTTTCCGTCTGCAGCTTTTCCAGCCATTCCAGATATTCGCCGGCGAACTCGCGTTCGGCAGGCAACTGTTGGATATCCGCCGCCCAATCGGTGAAGCGTTGCAGGATGTCCATCGAGGGACTCTTGATCCTGGTAATGGCGCGGTCGAGTTCGCGCCCTTCTTTTTGCGCATCCTCTTCGAATTGTTTTGCCGCGTCCTCCGCGGTCTCCATCAGCCGGGAAAAGAGGGGCTCGATATTTTCGAGCGAAAGCGTCCTGGCGGAGAGCTCTTCCTGTCTCTTTTGTTGAAATTGCAACAGCTGGTCTTTATCCGCCTCTTCGAGGTCTTTGACAAAGACGTTGAGCTCTTCTCGCTCACTTTCCTTATGCCGGAGGTCGAATTCGATATGGTGAGCCTGTCTTTCCTGTTCCGCTTTTTCATTTTCACTGAGATCCAGGTTTTTCCGGAGCTCGTCCAACTGCTGCGTCAAGGCTTTGAGCTGGTCATTGCTCTGACTTAGCTTGGCGGCCTGTTGTTCCAAATGGTGAATGGCCTGGCGGATACCCGGGACATCGATGCTGCTGAAATCGGGGTGTGCGACGATATTCCTGATGGCAAAGACCTGCTCCTGCAGCCTGGTATTTCGTCGTTCGGCCCTTTCCAAAGCTTCCGTCGCCTGTTCCTGTTCATTTAGCAGTAGCGACCGGCGAAGCTGCAGGGCGGCTTTCTTTTTTTCATTGTTCCAACCCATCACATACCGGCCGGGGTCGTTGATGTCCGGCCGGTCGTCTTTTTCGTGCCGATCCCTGCTCTTGACAAGCCCTTGCAGGGTAATGGCTTTATCATAGCGTTCCATCAGCCGTTCATTCTCCACACAGCTGAAATTAAACTGCTGGATGAGTTGCTGGCTGACCCAGCCGCAGAGGGAATGTTCTTCGAGGAACTCCATCTTGTGCCAGACGGTGCCCGCATCGGCATATTGCTGGAGGGCGGTGTCTTTGACCAGATTATAGACCAATCGGGCTTTCAGGTTGGTCTGGTTGACGTACCGGGTGACTTTTTTATAATGTTTGTCCGGCACCAGCAGTCTCATGGCAAAGGGTCTCAGCAGTTTCTCAAGAGCAGGTTGCCAGTCCAGCTCTTCGGCACGAACCTGCATCAGCTCGCCGGCGAAGGGCAGCTCCTGCTCTTCCAGCTTCAGCTCGAGACAGAGATCCCGGCGCAACCGGATCAAAGGGGCAGGAATATTGTTTTTGCTTTGTAACAGGACATTGAGCTCGGCTTCGAGGAGCTCTTTTTGTTGTACGGTCTTTTTTTGTCTGTCCTGCGCCGCATAGCGATCTTCGTCGTTATTGCGGATTTCTGTAGCCAGCTTTTTGTCTGCCCGGCCGGCTTCTTTTTTGATTCTCTGGTAAGTCGCTTCATCTGCGGGACGGGTCTCTTCCAGCTGTAGGAGGGTGCACCATTCGGCGAACTTTTTCAGGGCCTGGTCAGCCGCCTTCGCCTGAATGCCCAATTGATCGATTTCTTTTTGCAGCTGCTGCAGCCGCTGACCGGCTTTGTTTTGCTCTTGCTGGTTCAGAATTTGCCGTTGTTCTTCCCGAAGACCGCTTATCTTTTGCCGGGCTTCTTCTGTTCCCCGGCGGAGCGATGCCAGTTCTTTTTCTTTTTGACGAACGTCTTCATCGAGAAGATGGTATTTGGTATAATTCTTCCAGATCCTGGCGGTGGTCAATTCGCTGCGGGCCTCACGGCCTTTATCCGAGAGCGCTTTAAATGCCAGAACATTTTGTTGGAGCGGCGTGAGCAGCCGGATCTGAGCTTCGGTCTTTTCGATATTCCTCTGAGCATCCGTCAGTGTGGACAAATGCCGCTTCAGCTCCTGGAACTCCTGCTCCATGTTCCGGGGTTCCAGCATATTGGTGCGAATGAACTCATTGAGATCGCCCAGCACTTTGATGCCCATTGTCTGATTAAAGAGGCTGAGCGCCTGCATGCTCTGCATGCCTAATACCTCCACCAGCCGTTGCGCATAGCGGCTGGCGGCATCGAACCATTCGACTTGTTTGCGGCTGCCTTTGTTGTATTGCTGATCGATTCGTTTGCGCCAGTTCCCGCTAAGATCGAAGGGCTTGAAATCATCCTCGATGTGCAGCGGCTTATGTGCGATGGCGAAGACGCGACGCATGTCGTTCCCGCTGAACCACCGGACCTGGAAGAGCGTCACGGACTGATCCGTTTCATTGGAGAAGTTCGCCAGCAGGATGCTATAGGCCTGGTCCTTGCTTTCCCTGAGATAGAGCGTCTTGTTGGATTGTCCGTTGTCACTGTGGACATCGCCATAGCCACCCATGACATAGGTCTCTTCGGTACGGTCGCCCTTCTTTTCGCTGCCGGAAGATTGGTTATAGAACCGGTGTTTCTTCTCGGGAACCATCAGGGTGAGGAGGGCGTCGACAAAGGTCGTCTTACCACTGCCGTTGGCTCCGGTGAGGAGAGAGGTTTCTCCGCCCGGAATAATTTTCCAGACGTGTTCGTCGAAGGTGCCCCAGTTAAAGACCTCCATGTACTGTAATCGAAAACCGGATTTGTTCTCGTCGGTGCTAAATACGCCCAGCTGCATGTTCTGCCAGTTGTTGTTTAAAATTTTCCAACGCTTCGTTATTGACGCGAGCCTTGATGATCTTCTTAACGCGGAACTTTTCTTCATCCGCCAGGTCGTGCGATTCGACTTTTTCCAGGAAGTCCAGCTCGGCTGCCCGGTCAATGAGGCGATCCAGCTCACGGATGAACTTTACCCGGCTGGGGTTTTCCTTAAAGAACAGCTCTGCATACTCCTTGATCTCTCTTCGCCGTTTGATCAGTTCGCGGGTTCCGGCCTCTCCTACTTCGAATTCGGCCATCATATCCCGCAGCAGGACCAGCAGGATACTTTCTTCGTAACCGAGAGGTGAGCGCCGTACCCAACCGATGACGGTTTCTTCTTCGTCTAGCCGTACCTGTTCGAGATAAGCGTAACCGTCGTCTTTTTCCAGCACCAGGATCAGTCCGAGGTTTTGGAGCAGACGGGTCAATTCGGCCTGGTACTGCAGCAGCTGGTCCCAGACCGATTTGTCGATATATTCCACCGGCCCTTTGAGTAGTCGGATAAGGACGGGTGTAAACGGGTAAACAGGTGTTTTATCGTTGGCCATGCATTAGTTTTTTCTGGCGAAGAGCAGATAAGGTATTTCCAGATAATTGGTCTTTTCGGCATCGAGCGGGATCAGTTCGGTAATTTCCTGCATATACTGCACCTGATTGGCTTTTTCCCGCAGGAAGCTGAAATAACTGATGACCTCAGCGACACCGTTGTCGAGGCCCTTCTCCGTAATGATTTCGAGGAGAGTGGCCGTCTTTTTGTGTTCGAGTACCTGTTCTACTTTATGCCAGAGCTTTTTCTTATCTATGTGAGAGGTATTGAGCATGCGGCTGAACCGCTCCATGTCTTCGATTTTTTCCCGGGCATTGACCGGTTGTTTGACCGGCGCGCTGCCTTGTCTTTCCGTCAGCGTCAGCTTACGCTCCATATTCATCCGGATGGGGGCGGAGGTCTGCAATACCAGTCCGCAGGGCGGTGTCTCGTCTTCCATGAACCGAAAGACCAGTTCTTTGATTTGCCCGATCTGCTGGCGAAGGCGACGGTGCCGGGCGATCTCCTTTTCGGTGATGATACGGCTCAGTTTTTCCGCCATCTTATCGTTGGCTTCGTAGACACTCCGACCCTGTTGCAGCAACAGGGATTTGATATGCTGGACAAATTCTCCGTCGCCACCGATATTTCTGTCCTGCAGCAACAGCAGCAGCTGGTCTGTCAGCTCGCGCCATTCTTCCTGCCCGGCACGTGAGATAAGGAAGTCCCAGAAGGCATAGAAGCTTTTTCCCTGGTCGCTCTTTCGAAGTGCATCATAGGCCTCGAAAGCATAGCCTACGATGGCGCCCTTATTGATTTCTGCCCTGGTGTGCTGTTCGACGATATGGCGATGAATATGTTTGAAATTATCTTCCACTTCCCGGAAGTCACTCAATAGTTCATGGCTAAGCCGCGTGAACCATTCCAATCTTTCCCGCAGCTGGGCGTTGGTATAGATTTCGGGCTGGATGCCCATTTCGATCTTTTTGATCTCCTTGTCTATTTCAGCCTTGCGGTTCTTCAATTCTTCCACACGTTTGGCCGCATCGTCTTCGGTATATTCCACCATTTCACGGAGGGTCTGGAAGAGGAAACGAAAGCGGCTTTCCGTGCCGACGAACTGCCGTTTTTCCAGGCTTTGCAACCATTGGAATAATTTCTCCGAGTGGGCGCTCAGCTGGTAGCGGGTGACGGCGTCGCTGTCGGGAAAATCCTGCAGCAGGCGTTTTTGCACCCAGTTAAGAAGATATTTACGCGCGCGGCTCTCTTCATCTTCGCCGAATTCGATCCGGGCCTCTTCGAGGTCTTCCATACCGTCTGTATGGTGGCGCAATTCTTCGGCCAGCAGACCGATGAGGACCGGTTCCGGTAAAGAGATAACATTTTCTGTCTTGAAGGCTGAGAAAAGAAAAGGGATCACCCAAGGCGCATTTCGCATGCGAATGGCTTGTACGGACGGGCTGGTTTCAACTAAATAGGATATATCCGATTGCGGCATCAGCACTTGTTCATTAGGGGGCTGAAATTAGAAAAAATAATCGGATTGTGAGGGTAAAAAGTTATTGAGAAGTTATTGAGATTTTCTGGTGCCGAATAGGGGCATCAGCCGGTCCACTTTCTTATGGCCGAGCGGGATCTCAACATTGAGCGTCACATTGATATCGAGTATTTCCGCAATCAGCAGAAGATCGTCCAGGGAAGGAGAGACGAACCCTTCCAGGATCTTTTTAATTTCCGTGTAGGAGCGGTTGGTCTTTTTTACGATATCGTCGATGGATAGGTTTTTTTCCCGGGCAATAGCATACAGGTATTTACAAAAGACCATCCGCATTCTTTTAATCCTTTCCATGATATGCGATTTGAGGTTAAGAATAATTTGTGAATAAGACAATTTGCATGCCAGTTGCAGAATACATTTTAACGCTATTTTAAGACTTGCCGATAACGATTGAATAACCAGGGTATAACGATCGGATAACCGAAAGAATAAGGATGTTAAAGTATTTTTATAGTGGCCGTTAACCCGCTACACCGTTATGAAAAAGACCACCACTATTCAGCTTGTGCTGATCACCGCCGCGCTTGCGGCCTGCAATAGGCCCCTGTACCCACAGGATCCGCCTGAATATCAGCAGGATGTTCCGCAAGCCGAGGCCCCCTCCGACAGCACCAATGCCTGCCCTTTGGCGCCGGACTATCTTCCTCCCGACTATTACACCTGGTTCTATGGCTTTCAGCCATATGGGATGTATTACGATGATCCGTTTTATCTGGAAGGGTATTACTATTATCGCGAGCACCACGTGATCATCCGCCATGGATTCGGGAGGGTCGGCGGTACCGGGCATGGGCATGGAGGTCATTCGTGATCGGAAAAAGTGACATCCGCTTCTTTTTTTGGGAGTTTTTTTGTTTTTTAGGGGAATGATAGAATATCGGATATCCACTTCCAACAGAATAGGGCAGCTACTCGTGGCCGCGATTTTTTCAATCGGCGGAATCGCAATTATTGTTGTCGCATTTCATGAGCCCACTTTGGCTTCAGCGTTGGGGATGATCGTCCTTGCGGCGTTCCCCATCTTCATCGGCGTCTTTTTTTATCTCGAAACCACCCGGCTATGTCTGACGATCGATGATCAGTCGATGACGGTAAAACATGCCTTCAACAGCCGCAGTATCTTACTGGACGAAATTGCAGGCTTCCGGCGTGGGAATAAGGATGGGATCCTGGTGGATCTCAAGAGCGGGGATAAGCCTTTGCTGGTGCCCGGTACGCTGGAACGCCGGATGGAGTTGCTTGAATGGCTGCAGGAGCGATATACGGATATAGATGCCGAACGGCTGAAAGAAGTCACGGACAGCGTGTTGGAAAACGAAAGCCTCGGACTTACCCGGGAGATCCGGGAAACCAGGCTGAATATCGCCCGGAAGCTCATGGTATATGGAACTTCTATTGTTCTATTCGCCGTTATTTTGATATTTGCCCTTCCTGGGTTTTTTAAAACCGGCACTCTTTTACTGCTGGCTGTTCCCTGGATAGCGGTGGGACTGACGTGGTATTTTAAAGGGATTCTCCGGTTGTATATCTCGAAGACAAAGCCCTATCCGTCCTTGTTCATCATGGTGATTTCCGCAGAGATGATATCTTTGGTCGCGATCATTCGCCAATATGACATTTACGACTACGGCAGGGCATTCTGGATTTCCCTGTTGATCTTGTCGGTACTGGTATTGCTGATCTGGGCCGTAGGCTGCAGGGCGGCAATGGCCGGGGAGCAGAACCGGCCGGCGATATTATTTTTCCTCTTTTTGACTGCGGTGGCGTATAGCTATTGCCTGCTGATCTTTTCGAATTGTGATCAGGATCATTCCACGCCGCAGATCTCCCGGGTAGAAGTATCCTCGAAACAGATCAATCATGGTAGTAAGTCGACCTCCTATTATCTCGGCCTATCTCCCTGGGGACGATTTACTGAGGGGGAAAGTGTCACAGTATCGCCTTCTTTTTATCGCTCCGTCAACCAGGGAGATTCTGTCAGTGTCTATCTCAATGCGGGGAAGTGGGGTATTCCGTGGTATCAGGTGCATTTCACCAGGAATTGATCGTTCGCATCTTCATACAGGAGTTCCATTTGCCAGCCTTCAGCCGCGGTGATATCGGCCAGGGTTTTGCGGTCGATGAACAACCAGTTGAAGGGATCGGAAAGCTGTCGCCGGTATTCGTATCGGTAGAGGAGCTCCCCATAATAGCCCGGAGGCGGTGGTGGGGTTCCGCCGTAGAGGTAGGAGATGTCTGAGGAGTCAAAGACGAGGTGGCCACCCGGGCGCAACAAGACCCGGGCTTTCCGCAGGAAGGTGTGCAACCCCTCAACGGTGCCGGCGAGACCAATCCCATTCATCATTAGCAGGAGCGTATCGTATTTTTTACGGCCGGCGAGCTGGAAGACATCCTGGCAAAGAACTTTTTTTACACCCCGGGCATTTATCACTTCGGAGGCCAGCGGAGAGATCTCCAGTGCTGTCACGTCCTGGTCCAGCTGCTGCAAGGCGAGGGCATGACTGCCTGCTCCGGCGCCGATATCCAGGATCCGACCGCGGCATTGCTGCAGGGCGATCCATTCCAGCTCCGGCATCTCTTCCATCGAACGGAAATAGATCTTTACCGGCATTTCTTCACGGGGATGGATGCGCTTGTCACCGGGCCAGCCGAGGGTTGACGAGGTGTGGACCCAAAGCTTATCGCGGCGTGAGGTCGCAGCGCGCGTGGATTTTTCGGCGGCGGCCCCGTTTTCGGCGCCGGTCGACTTCCCGCCAGGGGGTTTATCGCCGCCGGCCTTTTGATAATAATCCGAGATAGCCTGTCCCAGGACGTCTTTCATACTAGTCTGCCGGTTTGATGCTGATGGCGGTCACGCCGACGCGACGTTGCAGATCTCCAACAGGGACATCGATCTGGCGGCCGATGGGGTGACCGTCCCGGTAAGTAATGACTTTGAGCCAGGACGCCTCTTTCGGTATGGCCAGGGTCGAGCTGTATTTGGGATAGAAATTATCCGGGTTGGAGTTGTCGAAGCTATAATAAATATCCAGACCCGCTACCTCCGTCGATAGATCCACGGTGATAGAATCGAAGGCCTTGGCATCTTTCTTAGGTGTAATGATGGCGTCGAACATCGAACGTGCGTACTTGACCTGTTCGGCATCCATACGGCCGAAGCTGGCTTCTACCCGACGGGTAAAACTATTCCAGTCCTTCCTGTTTTTCTGTGACCAGAAGTCTTCGGCAACGGCCATGCTGCGGGGCCAGATCATGTATTGCCGGTGGCGGACATTATAAATCTGTTCCGTCCAAAGGTTGGCCTGGCCACCGATGATCAGTTTGGGGTCGACGCTATCGGGTACCGGTTCGTAGGAATATACCGTCGACAGCCGGAGAGTAGCATATACCGGGGGCTCTATGGCGGCATCGCCCTGCATATAGTCCAGGTAGACGAAAGTGGTAGGGCTCATGACGACCTGGTGGCCCAGTTTGGCGGCGGCAATGCCTCCAGCCACGCCACGCCAGCTCATGACGGCAGCATTGGGGGCGAGTCCGCCTTCCAGGATCTCATCCCAGCCGATGACCTTCTTTCCTTTGGATTCCACGATCTTCTCTACCCTTTTTTCAAAATAGCTCTGCACTTCTTCCATCGTCTTGAGTCCTTGCTGCTGCATCAGCTGCTTGACGGCATCGCTTTTCTCCCAGAAATTCTTGGCGCATTCGTCGCCGCCTACATGGATATAGGGAAAGGGAAAGAGGGTGGCCAGCTCTGTAAAGACGGAATCCAGGAAGGGATAGACGCGTTCATTGGCAGGGCAGAGGGTATTGTCGATCAACGCAGTGAAGCCCCCTTTATGCCAATCCATAATTTTCTCTCCCGAGCGCACGCGATAATTCTCCGATCCTTCCGTGCAGGAGAGTTCGGGATAGGAGGCGACCGCCGCCAGGCTATGACCGGGAACATCTACTTCCGGCAGGATGTCGACGAAGCGGTCTTTCGCATATTACACGATTTCCCGGATATCGTCCTGGGTATAATAACCGCCGTAATCTTTGGGTTCGTCTGCGGCAGGTGCGGCAAAGGTGCCGAATGTTCCTTGCCTGCGGACATTCCAGGCGCCTACGGTAGTGAGTTTAGGGAGGCTCTTGATCTGGATCCTCCATCCTTCATCATCGGTGAGGTGAAGATGCAGCAGATTGAATTTATATTGAACCATTTCATCGATAAAACCCTTCACTTCCTGTTTGGTGGAGAAATGGCGGGCGACATCCAACATGAAACCTCTCCAGCCGAACCGGGGATAATCGGTGATGGTCACACAGGGCGCTTTCCAAACGACATTTTTCACGGGAACAGGACTTCCTATTTCTTTGGGCAGCAATTGGTATAAGGTCTGGACGCCATAGAAAAGACCGGCGGGCTGGTTGGCCCGGATCACCACCGCCCGGGAGGTGACTGACAGGTTATAGCCTTCGGCGCCAAGCGTATTGTCAACAGTTTTATTGAGGACCAGGCGAATCGTAGCGGCCGGGCTGGGCTGGCTGGTAACCGTGACGGAATAACCAGTCGGCACAGAGAGATGTGTCTTCAGGTCCTGTAAGGTATGAGCCAACGGTTTTTGATTGAGGGTTTCTACCACAATGGAGGGAGGCAGCACGAAATGGCCGCCGGTCAGCTGTTCACTGACGGGTTGCGGGATGATCGCAAGTGATGTATCCTGAGAATAGGCAAAAAGAGCAGAAAGGACGGACAGCAGCAAGAGGGTGAGCTTTCTCATGGTGTTTAACAGAAGTATTTAAGTAGATGATAATGATCTCTTAGGGAAGGTAGTTTTTCCTTGAATATTGTAATGTTCTTTTCCTAAAAAATTTCCAGTATAGTGACATTTTTGCTCTGAAAGAAAATGCTGTCACCGGGTTTTTTATTTTGCAAAAGTTTAGCAAGCGGAGCGTGGGGCGAAAGAAAGAGGATGGTCTCTCCTTCGTGCTGTTGGCGGCCCAGTCCGGCAGCAATGAAGAAGGCGATGCCTTCCGCCTGGACAAATGCGCCAGGGCCTGCGGCGGGATAAAGTACATCTGTCTGGACCGAATGAAGAGCAGCCAGTTCTTTCAGCGATTCTGCCAGCTGGCGGGCATGCATATCTTTTTGCAGATGTCCCATGGCACGCCCGGTCTCATATTTATCGCCGGCGGAGCTTTTTTCTTCCTGATTGGCTGCCTGCTGGGCCTGATCGATAGCTTCGCGGCTGGCGGCAATGCGGTGACCGATCCCGTCCAGCGCCCAACGCTTCAGCTGTTGCTTAAAGGCTATTTTCTCCGCTTTGTCCATAAGTATAAAGATAGCATTGCTACAGGGCGACTTTCATGACGACCTTTTTCACCAGGGCCGGCTGGGCGACGAAGACTTCCGGCTGATGGATATCGGAAGGGAAAAAAAGAATGAACTGACCGGCGGGCAGCGTCAAATAATTGAGCTCTTCCGTTGCCAGGGAATAGAACGCTACGTCTTTCTCGGGGTTGTAAGGGGTCGTGGCGGCCTGGTTGGTGAGCGGGGTATAGCCGAATTTTTCAGCGCCGGCGATAACGATCTGGATGTCTGCATAATCCCGGTGGCTTTCCGGATCGCATTCGGCGAGAGGTTTGGTCGTGTATTCGTTGACAATCGCGAACACGTTATCGCCGTCGACCGGGTATTTGCCCGTTTCCAGGCGGGCGAAATCCGTCGAAAGAACGTATTGGATAGCTTTTTCGAAGTTTGGGCTGATGATCCTGTACCAATGAAGCTGGTCTAATGTCGAGGTAATCATACTGAGCTATTTCGTGGGGAAGATAGAATTTTTGCCGGAGATAAAATAGATCTTAGCCGCTATGGGCACAAAATCGCTTTTTCTCCATGGGCTGCAATAAATCCCAGCGCATCGTTTATTTCCGCTAATGTAAATTTCATGCCGGCCTTCGTTTTGAAATGGGGCCTGTCGATGATAGCTCCGAGCGCTGAAAGGGCATTTTCCAGCCGTTGCGGGTTCATCACCGTTTCGGTTCTGAAATTGGCGAAAGGTTTTATCGTGATTCCTTTGGCCGTCAGCGTTCGGGTACTGTATTAGTAAAGAAAACTATAGTAATTTGAAAGCGAGAGAGATAAAAAAGAAGAAACAGGAAAAAATTTCCTGTCCGGTTGAATATGCTGTGAGTTTACTAAGCGGAAAGTACAAATTGCGCATTCTGCATGCGTTGATTCAGGGAAACGGAAACCCCAAACGCTTTAAGGTTTTGGAAAGGGAGATCAAAGGGATTTCGCCCACCATGTTGACGTCACAGCTGCGGGAGTTAGAGGCAGATGGATTGATCGGCAGAGAGGTTTTCGCTACGGTACCCCCCACGGTGGAATATAAGCTGACGGAGTTTGGTCAAACGATCCTTCCGATGATGGAGGAGATCAAGAAATGGGGGCTCGTGCATAGAAGCCGGCAAGTAACATTAATTCACCTTAGTCTTCCCCAGCCCCGTCTTCCGGAGCCACCACATCCCTGATGGCCAATTCAACGGGCTGAATATCCGGGATGACGTTTTTGGTATATGCCGAACCGAGGGCATGCAGTTTTCTGGCTTGTGGGGTGAACCGGCTTTCCAATGAGGCGACAGCGCTATTATAGTTATCGACTGCAGATTTCAGGCCGCCGCCGATATTGCTGAAATGCTTCAGCAGCACCGTAGTCCGGTTATACAGTTCAATTCCCGCATCCCGGATCTGCTCGATATTATCGGCTACATTACGCTGTTGCCAGATGAATCCGACTGTGCGCAGCAGGGTGATCAGTGTCGTCGGGGTGGCGAAGATGATCTTGTGCCGGATAGCTTCTTCGATCAGCGTCGGATCCGACTGCAGCGCCGCGGCAAAAGAGGATTCGATCTGCATATATAATACCACATAATCGGGAGATTCGGCGAACTGGCTCCAGTAACCTTTGCTGCTTAGCTTTCTGAGATGATCTTTTACTGCTGTGGCATGTTGGCTCAGGAAGGCGAGTTGTTGTGGTTCATTATCCGTTTCAAAAGCTTTCATATACGCATCCAGCGGTGTTTTTGAATCGACGATAATGGTCTTTTTTTCGGGCAGTTTAATGATCATGTCCGGCCGGAGCGCTCCTCCTTCGGAAGCTGTGCTGACTTGCTCTACGAAATCACAATGCTCGGTCATGCCGGCGAATTCAACCACGCGGCGTAACCCTATTTCTCCGTATCTGCCGCGCATGCTGCTGCTTTTCAGCGCGCTGATCAGGTTTTGAGTTCCCTTATCCAGGGCCTGTGCGCTTTTTTGCATGCCATCCAATATCGTTTGGATATTACTGTATGCACCTTCTCTTTTTATCTCGAGGTCATTGATCTTCGTTTCCATCTTATCGAGGCTCGTCTTCAATGGCTCGACAAGCCTGTCAATAGCCTTTTCTTTGCCTTCCAGTATTCCTTTGGCTTCGGTCACTTTCTCATTGAGTTTGGATTCGGCCAGGGTGACGAATGCCTGGTTGTTTTTGTGCAGGGCGTCAGCGGCCAGCGATCCGAAGGCGTCTCTCATCGCTTTTTCGGAGTTGGCAAGAAAAAGACTTTGTTCGGCGATCTTTTTTTTCTGCTCGTCATAGGCGGCTTGCAGGATGCTTAGCCTAGCCGACCACTGCGACTTCACGAGCAGCCAGGATAACAGGATACCGGCGGCGAAGGCGGCTATGAGCGCAACTGCAATCTCAATGGTAGTCATACATGGGGGAATTGCTACAGGTGTGAAATTAGGATTATTTTTAGCCGGATAGATAAGATCCCAAACAAATGGTGTTCGGTATTTGTCATTGGTCGATATCTGACGTCATTCGTCGATACGCGCTGCCGCGAGCCGTCTGAAGACATTATCTTGACCCTAAAATTCTGCGGATGAAACGGTCTTTATCTCTGATCCTCGCTATCCTTTTCGTGATTTTTTCTGCCTGTAGCAAAACAAGCGATTCCCAGCCGGGTGGACAGTCAGGCAGCCAGCCGGACAGCGTGAATGCGGATAATGTGTATTTACAGGTTAAGGGCCGCAACCTGACTGACGCGAATGGCAATCCTGTCCTGCTGCGCGGGGTCAATGTGGACACCTACAAGGACGGTTGGGCAGATGATGTGAGCGCTGTAGCGGCGGCCGTGGCATCGACAAAGGCCAATGTCGTACGGCTCGGCTGGTATTCCCATATCTCCGGAAGCCCGGAACCTCAGACCGGGACAACCTTTTATACAGCGGATGACCTGGACCGGGCCATCACCGCCTTTGCCAATCAGGGGATCTTGTCCATCGTCATGTTGCACGACCTGACCGGCGACGACGATGTCGCGCAGTTTCAGCAAATCATCACAGCCTTTTGGACTGAGCCCGCCGTCGTGGCTGTTATCAACAAACACCAAACTCACCTGGTGGTCAATCTGGCCAATGAATGGGGCGCCAATTACAGTACGAATGGCAATAATTATAGTCAGAACGACGTCAATACCTTTATCAATACCTATACGTCTGCTATTGCTGCCATCCGGAACGCAGGCGTAAAGGTGCCGCTGATGATCGACGCTTATGGATTCGGGGACAGGGAAGATGTATTTACTTCCAATTCTTATGGACAAGGGACCAGTAACGGGCAGTACCTGCTCAGCCAGGACCCTTTGCATAACCTTCTTTTTGGTATTCATACTTATTATTGGGAGAACGATGGGCAGAGTACACCGACAGTCGACCCGACCTCTCGATTACAGGCAGTGATCAATAGCGGATTGCCTTTCGTGATCGGCGAAATGGGCAATATCCTCCCGGATGGCAGCGCACCCACAGGCTATGCGGATCTCCTGACCAAGGCCAACGGCCTGGGCATTGGCTATCTGGCCTGGGAGTGGTATAACGACGGCACCACGGATGAGACCGGTACGGCACCCTACGATATGAATATGACTATCAATAATAAGCCTCAGGGGGACGGGGTGACGGTTCCCACATCGCCTTCGCAAAATTCTTGGGGCTATAACATGTTGAATGGAACGGGGTACGGGATTAATACGGCTTCGCCGGGTACCCAAAAGATTGTATTTCCTGATTAGGGAGCTTGTTATTATTTTCACTTTAGAAAATTTATCGACTATGGCGGATTTAGAATCTTTATTTGACAGCTATAAGCAGGCCGTTTTCCAAAAGGATCTCGAGGCGTTCGTGTCTATTTTTGATGAGAAGGTTCGGGTTTTTGATATAGTGATTTTGCGGCGTTAACCTACGATGTTTTTTTGCAAAGTAAAATGATAAAATGTTCTTGGCCCTTCTTCTGTATTTGCTAATGAGAAGCCTAATTTTTGAAGAACGTGTACGGATGCGTCATTACCTTTCTCGACAGTAGTCACAATACGCCTGAGCGTCAATTCGCCAAAACCAAACTGAATAAATGCCTTTCCGGCTTCCGTTGCAAACCCTTGATGCCAATAGGGAAATGCGATGTAAAATGCCAATACAGCTTCATCGGATATTGTTTTCCCATCAGCACCGAGATGCGGATACAATCCGCAGCGGCCGATGTAAACATTTTCAGTTCTCAAAACTGTTGCCCAAAGGGCTAGCCGATCTGTCGACATCTTTTCAAGTTGATTCACGGGAAATCGCTGTTCAGCATTTTCGCGAGTGCGTGGGTGACCCCCTACATAGCGCCGGACATTGATATCCATCTCCATGGCACAATAATCTTTACCTTGATTGACCGCGTGCTCGCAGAATTTAATATCCATGTCAGGCATCGCTGCAATATAATCCCGGATAACCTGCCCGGTCGTATCCGTGGAGCAATCGTTCACGACGATGAGCTCTTTGGT
>JAMFSL010000029.1 GCA_026225275.1 Puia dinghuensis | reverse complement strand
GATCAAGGCAGCATCGCTGCCGGACATATTCGCTAACAGCTGCACCACCACATCACAAAGGGCGATATAGGCATAGAGCGTGATCACCACGACAAAGTAAAATGACTTTTGCGCCATCGCCCGCCTCACGCCATACCATGCCATGGCCACTATCGCTGCAAACCAAAGCACACAGTAATGATCATAGGTAAAAAGGCCTGCGAGGGAAGCGATGAATAGTAAGTGTACGCCGAAGGTGTTATAGGTGGGGGTAAAATGCGATTTTAAGTGGCGCATGGAGGATAACATTCCTGCAGCCAGTAACAGCGCTCCCAGTGCAATACCGGTAAAGATCAGGCGATGATCGGCGAAGCTGCCTTCCTTCAACAGCGATAACGGGGTGATAGCGATGCCGGCCCAGGCCCCCAGATTCGTAATCGCGAGGCTCAGGACGCCGAGGTGATCGAAATAATAAGCAGAAGCAAACAGGATCACCATGGGAATAAAGGTGGCCAGCCCGTAGTTATCGCCAAATACATCGTATTCGTACTGGAGGTAACCCAGAAAGATTAACAAGCTGAGACTGCCCAGCAACAGGATATAATCGAAGAAAGGGTTGTTGACATTCACCTTTTCCCAACTGAAGCGGGCCTTCTGCCGGAAGCAGTAAAAAAAACAGCCCACCGTGACCAGGGCAATAAAGGCGAGCACGGCCTGGTGGCCGATCGTATCGATGTTTTTGTAGACCAGGATGCCCAGTCCTCCCGTCAGCAAGAGTACGCCCAGATATAGCAGCAACCTGAGCTCCCAATAGAGGGAAAACTGGCGGGCGGCTTCGGCAGCCTCGGCTTTTTGAAGTGATCCGTCGGAGATCAGTCCTTCGGCGTGAAGATTTTTGAATAGGGATATCCGCATAACTCCGTACTGTATAACGGCGGGTTATGCGGAATAGTATGGGGGGTGGCGCCAGCCTGCGTGCTGACTATTCCGTTTTCAGGCTTTTGACGGGATTAGCAACGGCGGCTTTTATGGCTTGGTAACTGACCGTCACCAGGGCGATCAGCACTGCCAGCAGGCCGGACAGCAGAAAGACCCAGCCGCCGATCTGGATGCGATAGTCAAATCCCTTCAGCCAGCTATTCATGGCGAACCAGGCGATGGGGGTAGCGACGACGACGGCGATCAATACGAGGCCGATGAAGTCCTTTGCGAGCAGGCTGGTGATCCCGGCTACGGAGGCGCCTAATACTTTGCGGATGCCTATTTCACGGATCCGGCTCTCGGCCATGTACGATGCGAGACCAAAGAGGCCCAGACAGGAAATAAAAATGGTCAGGCCGGCAAAGAGGATGCCCAATGTGCCTTCGCGTTTTTCTGTCCTGAATTTATTGTTGTAGGCTTCGTCCACGAAGTTGTATTCAAAGGGGTATTGGGGGTTGTATGTTTTAAATACGTTTTCGGCTTTGGCCAGGTCTTCGGCTATCGTATGGGCGGGGTTGAGCCTGTAGTGCACGACAGGATAGGTTGTCGACAAGCCCTGGATGATCATCGGTGCGACCTTATTATAAGGCGATTCTATGATGAAGTCTTTAACGACTCCGACCACGTGGCAATTCTGGCCCTGTGCGTTTTTCACCAGGCTGCCGACCGGATGGTCGAGGCGCATGATGCGGACAGCCGTTTCATTCAGCAACAGGGCGGTGCTGTCTGTCGGATAGTTTTTCAGATCTATGTCGCGGCCCTGCAACAACCGGGTACCTGTGGTACGTACGAAGTCGGCATCGGCTTCAAATTGAATGAAGTCGGTCTTTTTATCAGCCTCTGTACTGCCCGGCCAGGAAAATCCGCTGATGGTGCACCATGCCCGGGTTATGGGCGAAAAGGTTTTTGTCACTGCCACGGCTGCACCGCTGCTGATCAGATCGTGTTTTATCAGGTCATAATGCGGGAGGATTTCACCCTGGGCAAAGCAATAGACGAGCCGGTCCTTATCATAGCCCATCTCCCGGTCCTGTGCATAGCGGAGCTGTCGCTGGACGATAATCGTGCAGGTGATGAGGATGATGGCGAAGGTGAATTGCAGTATGACCAATATTTTGCGCGGATTCACGATGGAGGTGACATTTTTGAAGGCCCCTTTTAATACTTTAACCGGTTTATAGGCAGAGAGAAAGAAGGCCGGGTAGCTGCCGGCGACGATGCCGGTGAAGAGGATAAAGGCAACGGCAAACAACCAGAAAAAAGGGTTGGAATAATCGATGACAAGGGGAACGCCGATGATCTGGTCGAAGGAGTTGAGGCTAAGCTGGACGAGGCCGATGGCCAGCAGGAAAGCGATGAGGGAGAACAGGACGCTCTCGCCGATGAATTGTGCCACGAGGGAACGCCTGAGGGCGCCCATGACTTTGCGGATACCGACTTCCCGGGCGCGCCGTTCACTGCGGGCGGTACTGAGGTTCATGAAATTGATGCAGGCGATCAGCAGAATGAAAACGGCGATCACTGTGAACAGTTTGACCGTTGCTATGCGACCGCTGACCAATTGTCCGTTGACGGCTTTGGAATATAAATGCACCCGACTGAGTGGCTGCATGAATTTTTCCTGGGCGGCATCTCTGCCTGGCGGCAGATGCCGGGCATTGATGTGTTTAATCTTTTCATCAAAGGCGGCCAGGGAAGCGCCGGGCTTCAGCAGGACATACGTCGTCGTATTGGTGAAATTCCAGGAGGACTGATCCCATCCCAGCCGGTCGAGGTAGGCGGTTGGCAGCAGGTATTGAAAACTGAATTCGGTGTTGCCCGGCAAATCTTTCATGACGGCGGTAACAGTGAACTGGGCGGAGCTGTCGATGCGGACTGTTTTGCCGAGTGGGTCTTCTTTACCGAAGAGGCTAGTGGCCAGGGATTGGGTTAATACGATGGATTGGTTGCCGGTTAGGGCTTTATCGGAATTGCCCTTCAGCATAGGCAGGTCGAATACAGACAGAAAGCCCGAATCGGCAAAGGCGCCTTCCACATTCAGGTGTTTTTCTCCTTCGGTCAGGAGGAAATAGACTGTCCGGATGTTCACCGCATCTTCCACTTCCGGGTAGTCTTTTTTCAATTCCGGCGCCATGAGCTTTGACACGCGTGGCCAAACGTCGGTCTGCCCGTTATTGTTATCCCGCGTATAGAGCAGGCTAATCCGATCCGTCTTTTTATAAAAGCGGTCGAAGCTGATTTCATTTTGTATCCATAGGCCGATCAGCAGAGCGGATGCCATACCAATAGACAAGCCGATAATATTGATGGCGGAGAAGCTTTTGCTGCGCCAGAGGTTGCGGAAGGTTACTTTGAAGAAGTTTTTCAGCATACGGAGTGAGGGGCATAAAAAATGCCAAACGAATAATCGGGTGATAAGCAAATGTTTAGGCCGGAGGTGAGGGGTGGATGTGTTCGATTTCGCTACAACGGGTGTTCATTTTAGGCGGGGCGCGGAGGCTGGGGCGCTAATGTTTGGCGAGCATCTGCTGCAGGTGGGCGAGCAGGCTGTCTTCGTCCCAGTTGTCATCATACCGTCGGCCATTGATGAAGAAAGTGGGGGTGCCATTGACGCCGCTGTGGATACCGCTGTCGAAATCCGCATCGACCTTTGCGGACAGGGTTGGATCCTGCATATCGTGTTCGAGCTTTTGACTATCGAGTTTGAGCGCTTCGGCGAAGGCATCGAAGGGCATGAGGGGTAATCTGGATTGGTATTCGAAGAGGTAATCATGCATTGGCCAAAATGCGCTTTGGCGGTCGGCGGCCTCCGCCGCTACCGCCGCTGCGAATGCCTGGGGATGGGATTCACTGAGCGGGAAATTGCGGAAAGCGAATTTCAGTTCTTTTCCCAGTTTGGCCTGGATACTTTTAATGATCGGGTAGGCGCGACCGCAATGGGGGCACTGGTAATCGCCATACTCCACGAGTTCCAGCGGGGCGTGGATGTCACCCTGGACATGATCTTTATCGGAGAACGGGGGGCGAAGAGAATGGGCCATGATTGATGATTTTACGGGGATTTATGATGTTACAGCGATTTATGATTTTACGGGTTGGGCCAATGCTTCCAGTGCATCGAGGATACCATCGGCGCCGGGGTTGATGCCGGTGGGGGACAGGTAGCTCCACTGAATGGTATGTTGTTCATCCATCACGAAAAGGGCCCGCAGGCATTCTCCTTCCTTCTCATCGTAGACACCGTATGCCCGGGCTACCGCTCCCTTGGGTTCAAAATCAGCCAGCAGTGGAAAATGCAGTTTGCGATCCGCCGAAAAGGCCATGTGACACCATTTGCTGTCGACGGAGATGCCCAGGATGTCGGCATTGTATTTCCGAAAGTACTTTAATGTTTCATTGTACAGCGCCATCTGGTCGCTGCAGACAGGGCTCCAGTCGGCCGGGTAAAAGGCGAGAATGACTTTTTTTCCAGCGAGCTCACTGAGCCGGATCTTCTGGTCGGGCGTGCAGAATAATTCGAAATCCGGAGCGGCAGTACCTTTTTCTAGCATAATGTGGAAATGTCCCCTGAAATTACGAATTTGTGGTACACCATACTCCCAAAACACTGCTGTATTATGCTAACTGCTGTAAAATCTTTTTTCCGGTTGCCTTTGATGGCCGCTGCGTTTTTGCTTTTAGCTGCACTTTCGGGCCAGGCCCAGACCTTCAGAGTGACGATCACCCCTGCGCTGCAACAGGCGGCATTGGATGGGCGGCTGTTATTGTTGCTATCCAACAATGATAAAGCCGAACCCCGTTTCCAGGTCAATGATGCGGCCGGGACGCAGCTGGTGTTCGGTGTGGATGTGGAAGGCTGGCAGCCCGGGGCGACACAACTGGTGGACATGAGAGCGTACGGTTATCCATTGGAAAGGCTCAAAGATGTGCCGGCGGGCGATTATTATGTGCAGGTGTTGCTGCATAAATATGAGACGTTTCATCTGAAGACTGGCCACACGGTGAAGTTACCGATGGACAGGGGGGAAGGCCAGCATTGGAACGAGGCGCCGGGCAATGTCTATTCGACGCCGGTGAAAATTCATTTCGATCCCTCAACCTCCGGGGAGATCGCCCTGATGATCGACAAGGTCATTCCGCCGATCAAGGATCCCCAAGACACTAAGTACGTTAAACATATCCGCATCCAGAGCAAGCTGCTGACTGAATTCTGGGGCCGGCCGATGTATATCGGGGCGCATATCCTGTTGCCGGAAGGGTTCGACGAGCACCCTAACGTCAAGTATCCGCTGGCGATCTTCCATGGGCATTTTCCGGCCGATTTTGGCGATTGGCGGACTACGCCGCCGGATGAGAACCTGCCTTACGATACCAGCACGAGATTCCGGATCGCCAATTATCACAAGATCGAAGAGCAGTTAGCCTACGATTTTTATAAGGAGTGGACCGGACCGAACTTTCCCCGGGTGCTGGCCATCGAGATCGAGCATGCCAATCCCTATTATGACGACTCCTATGCCGTCAATTCGGAGAACCTGGGCCCGTATGGTGACGCCATCACGTATGAGCTGATCCCTGAGATCGAACGACAATTCCGCGGAATAGGAAAAGGCTGGGCCCGCTTCACGTACGGGGGTAGTACGGGAGGATGGGAAGCGCTGGCGGTGCAGGTGTTCTATCCGGATGAATACAATGGCTGTTATGCCGCCTGTCCGGACCCGGTAGACTTCCATCACTATACGACGATCGACCTATACAATAACAAGAATGCTTATTATGTGGAGAGTGACTATCGGAAGACGCCACGACCTGGCGAAAGGGATTATTTGGGACATGTCAGCACAGAGGTTCACGAGATGAACCAACGGGAACTGGCGTTGGGCACCCGCAGCCGAAGCGGCGATCAATTCGATATCTGGGAGGCGGTCTTTTCGCCTTCTGACGCGGATGGTTATCCCAAAAGAATTTTCGATAAGTACACGGGCGTGATCGATTCTTCCGTGGCTGTGTACTGGAAGGAGCATTTCGATCTCACTCATATCATTCAGCGCGACTGGCCTAAGATAGGGGACAAGCTCAAGGGGAAGATCCATATTTATGTGGGGACCATGGATACTTATTATCTGAATGATGCGGTTTATGATGCGGAGGGTGTGCTGAAGAAATTGAATAATCCGGCCTGCGACTGTCAGGTGGATTATGGGGACAGAGCAGAGCACTGCTGGAATGGGGATCATATTCAGCCGAATTATATCAGCCGGTTGCGGTATCACCAGATGTATATTAAAAAATGGGCGGAGGAGGTGAAGACGCGGGCGCCGAAAGGGGCTGATCTGAAGTCGTGGAGGTATTGAGATGAAAACAAAAGAATCATTAACGGATTTTTTACAGCGTGTCGGCCGGAATCCGGAGGAGGCGGGACAGTTCAATGTCTTTCCCATCGAGCAGATGGAAAAATCAGTCTCTTCTCCGCATAGCAGAAAGGATTTTTATAAGATATCGTTGATCACCGATGCTGACGGCATCCTGTCGCATGCGGATCGAAGCATCCTGATCCGGGGTGGTGCGATGGTTTTTTCGAATCCGATGATACCCTATTCCTGGGAGCGGCTGTCCGGCAGGGAAGAGGGTTATTTCTGTTTGTTCACGGAGGATTTTATCGATAGCCACTTCAGGGACGGCGGGCTGTCACAGTCGCCGTTATTCAGGGTGGGGGGTAACCCGGTGTTGTTTCCGGATCAGGCTGTGACCGATCTGCTGAAGACGATTTTTATTCAGATGGATCGGGAGATACAGTCAGACTATGTGAACAAGTACGACCTGCTGCGCAGCTATGTACAGATCGTGATGCACGAGTCGTTGAAGATGGAGGCCCCCATTGGGCTGTACCGTCCGGTGACGTCGGCAGACCGGATCAGCGGGTTATTCCTGGAGCTGTTGGAAGTGCAGTTCCCTATTCTTTCACAGCGGCAAGACATGCGGTTCAAAAATGCCAATGAATTTGCCGGCCAGCTGGCCATACACACCAACCATTTAAACAAGGCGTTAAAAGAGGCTACCGGCAAGACGACCTCCGAGCATATTGCCGACAGAATGATAAAAGAAGCGAAGTCGTTGTTGCGGAACAGTGACTGGCCCATAGCCGCCATCGGTTATTGTCTGGGTTTCGAACATGGCGCGAATTTCAATATCTTCTTCAAAAAGCAAACAGGGACGAGTCCCCGTCAGTTTCGCAAAGAGCTGCCTTTCGTTTCACATTCATAAATAGTGGATTGAATCGCATAAGTGGCCAGGTTTTCATAATACTACCTTTGTTGTACAAAAATGATATTATGAAAACGATATTTATGACAGGGACATCCAGCGGCCTGGGTAAAGCCGCGGTTAAATTATTTGCCGCCCGCGGGTGGAAAGTTATCGCAACGATGCGCAGGCCTGCCGAAGAAGCGGAATTGACAGGGCTTGACAATGTCGTGGTGCTGCCGCTGGATGTAGCCGATCCCGCGCAGGTTCGGGAGGTAGCCGGGAAGGCCATCGCGATCGGGGTGGATGTGGTGCTGAACAATGCCGGCTATGGTTTGGGCGGCCCGCTGGAAAGTTATACCGACGAGCAGATCATGGGCCAGATCGATACGAATCTGCTGGGAGTGATCAGGGTGACGCAGGCTTTTGTGCCTTATTTCCGGGAGAAAAAAGCCGGGTTGTTCCTGACGACCACTTCCATCGGCGGCGTCATCACCTTTCCTTTTTATTCGGTATACAGTGCATCCAAGTGGGGTGTAGAAGGTTTTTGCGAGAGTCTTTCCTTCGAGTTAAGTCAATTCGGTATCGGGGTAAAGACGATATCGCCAGGGGGCATTCGAAGCAATTTCAGAGGTAATCAGTCTTTTGCGCAAAATGAAGTATATGCCCCACTGTTTGGGAAAGTGACCCAGGCATTCATACAAGGCAGAACACCTACCGTGGTATCCGAACCGGAAGCCATTGCGGAGGTGATTTATGAAGCGGCGACAGACGGGAAGGATCAGCTGAGATATCCTGCGGGGCCGGATGCCGTCCAATATATAGCAGAGCGGAAAAGGCTGGGGGATGAAGGGTTCCGGCGGTATTTGAACGATTTATTCTTCCATTGATGGTGACGGGCCGATCGGGTGATGGGATGCGGCCTTATTGTATAAACCCGAAGTCTACTACCCGGCGGACGTATTGTTTGTCGCGGATGACCCAGGTGTATTCGACGCCTTTATTGTTGATATCGAACATGTAGATATAAAAGGTATGTTTATCATTCGACAGGAAGACGCCGTTACGGCTGCGGGTAGCTCCATTTTCTGAGTAGCTGAATTTAGCGTCGAACAGATCGTTATAGGCGGTAGGGGGGATGACAACGGTATCTTTACCGACCACGACTGTCACCGATTCTATTGTGGTATGGGGTACGTCGCCATAGTTGCCGCCGTAGTAAGGATGGCCATCGATGCGCAGCAGGTGCTGTTCGGACATCATCAGCTTGTGTTTAGAAGGGGAGAAGATGCCGGTGCGGATGGTGACCTGGATATTGTCATTCTGGAAGATCTCGAAATTGAGGCCAAAGTCTTTGACGGGGACCTGCTGCAACTGCGGCTTACCGATACTCTCGTCCAGGGCCGCCAGAGAGAAAGAGGCTACGTCGTTACGGATATCCGTCTCGCGTATCTTATTGAAGTTGTCTTTTTTTTGACGAAAGTCGGGATAATCGAGGTCCTGGGACATTGCGGGGAGGGTGCACAGCGTCAATAGGAGGAGGGGAAGATGACGGCGGAAGGAGAAATGGCGGCGGATGCGGAGGTGAGTTAATTTACGCATTGTTATCAATTAGTGGATGTACCGATATTTAATAGGTGTACCGATATTCGACGCTTCCCAGCAGTTCCTTTTGCTTATTATAGCAGAAATCTTTTACTTTCAAGCCCTTGTCGTTGTATTCGTAGTACCACTTCTCGTAAAAGCTATTTCCTTCTTCCGGGACGATGAGGGCTGACGATACTTTCCCATCGTCGCCGTATTCGAACATCTCGACGGGCAATAACCGCGCCGCCCTGACACTGTAACGAACAATATCGGTCAAATGGTTGCCGGCATCGTAATAATAATAAAAATCGGGCAGAGACGCCCCCAGACGGGTGGATCGCTCTTCCGTGACGTTGCCCTTCTCGTCGAGGACGAACCGGACGTAGGTTGTATCGTGTCCGTTCACGATCTTCAGCATCGACAGCGGCTTGTCCGGGTGAGCGGGGTCATAGGTCCAGATATGTTGTTCTACAGCCACCACATGGTTGTCTGTCTCGGTGGAGGTATCGACAATGGAAATAATCCGTCCCTTGTCGTCATACTGGTACATCGACAGGTTCTGGTAGGTATCGCTGGTATCGAGATTTCTGATGAGTCCCTGGCCCAGGGGCGAATAGTCGGCGAAGATCCAGGAATCTCCTGTCCCGGAAGATTTGCTATGTGTCGTGACGTGCAACTCATCGGCCGATACCTGCTGGTCCCCTACAAACCCGTCAGTGGGCTTGCCGTCTGTCTCCAAACTGATTAGTGTGACCGCTTTGACATGATTGGCCTTGTAGGAATGCCAGCGGGCGGTATTTTCTTTGTTAACGACCAGATCTTTATAGTAATATTGGGCATTACAGACCCGGGTTAGCAAGAAAAGGGGGAGTAGTAATGAAAATGCAATGAATCGCTTCATATTTTGTGGTTAGCTTCCGGACGAATGACAAACGAAAAAAACAGCTTTTTAATACATCAGGAAGGTGCTAAGTTCCTTATTTTTAGTTAAAAATTACCCCCTGTGTCGCACCTTAAAGAAAGAAAGGAAAAAAATTGTCTGAATTGCGAAGCGACCGTAGTGGGCCGTTATTGCCATGTCTGCGGCCAGGAAAATCTCGAACCCAGGAAACGGTATGGCATTTGGTGGAGCATTTTTTCAATGACGTCACCCATTTTGACGGAAAATTCTTTAGTACGGTTGGGTTATTGCTGCGCAAACCGGGGTTTTTATCGAGGGAATATACTGCAGGCCGTCGGATGAGCTATCTGAATCCCATCAGGATGTATGTTTTCACGTCGGCCATTTTCTTTATCATCCTGTATTCGTTGAAAAAGCCCGAGGATATACTCAAACCCGACGCCGGCCGAAGCCTGGCCCAGTTGGAGAAGAGCCTGAAGGGCGATCAAAAGGCGTTGCCGCATGCGGATGAAGATGACCGGAAAGACTATATTAACTCCATTGACAAGCTGACCAAAGAAATCAGTGTTATCAGGGCGCATTACAATGATACGGCGACGCGGAAGTTCAACGAGTCACAGTTATCCGGGATGGTGGTCGAGGCTGTCGCTGACAGTCTGAGAGATCCCGGGCTTACCCCGGCGGCCAGGGCAAGGCTAACTGCTGCCCTTGTCGTGAAGGACGAGGACTATGACAATGCCGAATTTTTGGGGTTGAGTACAAGAGGCTATCAAAGCGTCGAAGCATATGACTCTTCGGAACGAAAGTTGCCCGATAGTCTGCGGGACGGCTGGCTGAAGCACAAGGCAATGGAAAGACTGGTTGCTGCCAATGTGGAGTATCACCAGGACAAACAGCGGTGGAAGGAAAAGTTTATGGAGAATTTGCTGCATTCCATTCCCAAGATACTGTTCTGGTCGCTGCCTTTTTTTGCTTTGATCCTCAATGTGTTGTATTTCAGGCACAAACAATATTTTTATGTGGATCACGGGATCTTCACCATTCACGTCTACTGCGCCACTTTTATATTGATGCTGGTGAACATCCTGCTGGAGCAGGTCGCCACCGGGCTGGGGTGGGGATGGTTCAAGATCGTCGCCGATCTGCTGGAACTGGTCATAGGGTTCTATATGATGATCTACCTGTATAAAGCGATGCGGGGTTTTTACAAGCAGCGACGGGCCAAGACTTTTTTGAAATATTTCATCGCCTGCTCCGTGGCATTTGTCATAAATTTGATCCTGCTGTGTATCTTTTTACTTTTGTCCGCTATATCGATAGGAGCGGGGCTGCCTTCGCTTAGCGAGTGAGGCGGGGGATGGGATAAAAATATATTATGATTGAGGGAAATAACGCTTTTTTACGGCTGGTAGGCATCATGGATGAGTTAAGGGAAAAATGTCCCTGGGACCGCAAGCAGACCATCAGTACTTTGCGGCCGCTGACCATCGAGGAAACCTACGAACTAGCGGATGCCATCACGGATGGGGACTGGAAAGGGATAAAGGAGGAGCTGGGGGATATGTTGCTGCACATTGTGTTTTATGCCCGGATCGGCAGGGAAGAGGGGCAGTTCACCCTTGACGAAGTGATCAATGGTATTTGTGACAAGCTGATCTCGCGGCATCCGCATATTTATGGGACGACGGCGGGTGTGGAGGGATTGGTGGAGGTGACCAACGAGGAGGATGTGAAGCGCAACTGGGAGCAACTGAAGCTCAAGGAGGGTAAAAAATCCGTTCTGGGCGGTGTGCCGGTGTCTCTTCCGGCGACCGTGAAGGCGATGAGGCTGCAGGAAAAGGCGGGGAAGGTCGGTTTTGAATGGGAGGAGACGGCGCAGGTCTGGGACAAGGTGAAGGAGGAGATCGATGAATTGCAGGAGGCGGTGGCATTACAGGACCCGGCAAAGATCGAGGAAGAGTTCGGGGATCTTGCATTCTCGCTGGTCAATTACGCACGATTTTTGCAACTGGATGCGGAGGGGGCGCTTGAGAAAGCCAATAGAAAATTCATCAGCCGGTTCACCCGCATGGAGGATGAGGCGCGTTTGCAAGGCCGGTCGCTGGCCGATATGACGCTGGAGGAGATGGATGGGTTGTGGGATGCGATCAAGGTGAGGGATCGGGATGTGACGTCTGATGCGACCGGGCTCGGCCCGGTCTCCGGGGTGAGGAACAAAGAACAAAAACAACAGGATTGAAGTCCTTTTTCATTGATATTTTCCGCCGGAACATTTATCTTCTGCTGACAGCATTCGGGCTGTTCCTCGGTGGCTATTTTCTGAATCTTTATTTCAACAGCGATGACGCGGTTGCACAGTTGCGAAATTCCATTCAATCTTTCCTGCAGGAGAGAGAGAAGGATTTTGGGCGGCTGACCGAGGATACGGCCTTTTTGACCAGGCTGGCGAACAGAGCGTATTCCAAAAAAGAGCTGGACCAGTTAGTGGAGAAGAAATACGGTGTATTTCTCTATGGGCAGGACACGTCGGGCAATGGACTGTTCCTGCAATTCTGGAACGATCAACGGTCGTTGCCGACCGTGACCATTCTCACCCGGCAGGACAGCAGCGGCTTCGTGCAGCTCACCAACGGGCAGTACGAGTACGTTAAAAAGACCGTGAAGGTTTCGGGAGGCGGGTCGCTGGTGGCGATCGCGTTGATACCCATCCGGTGGCAGTATTTTATCTCGCCGACCAATCTGACGCCTGAATTTGTCGACCATCCGGCGGCGGAAGGGAGGGTGCAGATCGTTTCGAGCACCACGGAATTTCCGGTGATCAACAGGCAGGGCTATCCCCTCTTCTACCTGCAGAAAAAGCCGGGGTACGAGGCGCCGGCCCATATCTGGGTCATCCCCCTGCTGATCCTGCTGGGGCTGCTGCTGGTGCTGATTATTATACATAATATCGCTCACACGATACGGGAGAAATGGGGTGCGCCCTGGGGTATCGGATTTCTGATATCGGTCATTCTGCTGCTGCGGGTCATCATTTATCTAACCCCCGGCCTGCTGAACCTCCGGCAATTCGAACTGTTCGATCCGACGATCTATAGTTCGGGTATTATCCTCAACTCATTGGGGGATCTGGTCATCAATTCTTTCCTGTTTTGCTGGATCATCATGTTTGTCCGGCGGGAGCTGAGCGACTATACCATTCCGCAATCCATTCACCGCTGGAAAAACTGGCTTTGGATCGTCGTGGGGCTGGCGATGCTGGTGATCACTTCTTTTGAGTTTGGCAATATCGTGGAGTCGCTGGTGGCGGATGCGAAGATCTCCTTCAACGTAACGAACTTTTTCAGCCTGCTGAACAACTACAGTTTTGTTGGGTTTATCGCGCTGGCCGCGCTTGCGCTGGGCTATTTCCTGTTGTCGCAGATCCTTTTCCAGCTCATCGGCTACCTGATCCGGTCGCTGTCGATCGTCCTGTACATCCTTATCGCGTCTATGGGGCTGCTGCTGCTGACCTTCATCAAGAATACGGATGTGGTCGAACTAGACATTTACGTGCTGCTCTGGCTGCTGGGGTATGTCTGGCTGATGCAACGCAGAATATTCTTCGATCTCCGGTTCCGGCTAAATGTCTCGGAGGTGTTGTTCTGGCTATTCGTTTTTTCGACCTCCATTTCGGCGGTGATCCTGTTCGAGAACCGGAAGATGGAAGAGGGACAGCGGCGGGAGATGGCGGAAAGACTGGGGGAGCAGTCCAGTCCAAACAGTGAAAAAATACTGAGCATCGACTTCAGCTATATCGACAATGACTTTCTTCAGCAGAATTTTGCCCGGTTCAGGGATCCTTATTCCAACCAGGCTTTGAAGGACAGCATGATCAACCGAAATTTTATGGGGTATGAGAGCAAATTCGATACCCGCTTTTATACCTATGACGGGGATGAAAAGCCTTTGTACAATGAGCCGTCGACCTCGTTCGATACGTTGAATACGGCATTCACCCTTCAGGGCAAGAGTACCGGGATATCCGATCTACGGTATATCGAGCGATCTTTTGATAAATTCACCTTTATCTACAAGAAATCGCTGCGGAACGATACGACGGACAAGGTGATGGGCTATCTTTTCATCCTGTCCGAGCCTAAGGAAGATAAGGGCAATGACGCCCTGGTACCAGAGCTTTTCCGTCAACACAGTGAAGATCTGCCTGAGTTTTATGCCATTTATAACAAGCGGGAACTCGTGAGGGTATCGCATAGCGATTATCCTTTCTCCACACATCTGACTGAAGACCAGGTGCCGAAGAGCGACTTCGTGCATATCAAAAAGGACGGTTACGATGAATTGTGGCATCGGATGACAGAGGATAATTTTGTCGTCGTAGTGAACAGGGATAACTCTTCCATCGAGGATATCACTTTGTTTGCGTACCTGTTCAGCGCCTTTTTGTTACTGGTGGCTGTTTTCAGAGTGACGGCGCTGCTGATCTGGTCGCGGCTGCACTGGAGCCAGCTGAAGACGTATTGGCAGATGAATATCCGGTCGCAGATCCACACCACTATCATTTTCATCAGTCTGTTTTCTTTTTTGGTCATCGGGGTGGCGACGATCATCTTTTTTATCAACCGGTATAACCGAAACAACCAGGACCGGCTGAGCAAGTCGATGACATCGATGGCCAGCGAGGTAGAGAGTAAGCTGTCGGCTACCGGGAATAATACGCTGGAGAGCCAATTGTATTTCCAGAATTCGACAATGCTGCAGAAGGAGATCGAGGAGATTGCGCAGGTGCATGCGACGGATATCAATATTTATGACCTGGAAGGGAATTTGGAGGTGTCTTCGAATCTGTTTGTCTACAACAAGGGAATACTGAGCAAGAAAATGCATCCCCTGGCTTATTATAACCTACACCAGCTGAATACGATCCAGTATACCGCCATAGAGCAGATCGGGGCGATATCGTATGTGAGTGTTTACCACCCACTGCGGGACGGCAATGGGAATGCCTATGCCTATTTGAATATCCCGTCTTTTACGACGCAGGACGATCTGCATGATGAGATCTCCAATTTCCTTGTCACGATCATCAACCTGAATGCCTTTATTTTCCTGATCGCGGGTACCATCGCCTTGTTCCTGACCAACAGGATCACGTCTTCCTTCCTGCTGATCTCCAAGAAGATGCAGGAGGTCAATCTGGGTAAGACCAATGAGGCGATCGAATGGGTGCGGAACGATGAGATCGGGGGGCTGGTGAAGGAATATAACAAGATGGTGAAGAAGTTGGAGGAGAGTGCGGCTGCTTTAGCCAAGAGTGAAAGGGAGGGCGCCTGGCGGGAGATGGCGCGGCAGGTGGCGCATGAGATCAAGAACCCGCTGACGCCGATGAAGCTGAGCATTCAGTATCTGCAAAAGGCGATCGACAATAATTCCACGAATGTGAAGGAAATGGCTTCCAGTGTGGCCAAGACGCTGGTGGAGCAGATCGATCACCTGTCCAAGATAGCCAGTGATTTTTCACAGTTTGCAAATATCGGCAATCCCAAGAAGGAGGTATTCGACCTGCATGAGTTGCTGTATTCGCTGACTTCGCTGTATGAGACGACCGAGAATCTGCTATTCAAATGGGTGCCGGTGCATCAGCGGATCATGGTCTATGCGGATAAGACGCAGCTGAACCGGCTTTTTACCAATCTGTTGCAGAATGCGATGGAGGCTTGTGACAATAATGCCCGGCGGGTGATCAGTGTGAGTGAGGAGTATAAGGAGGATTCGATCATCATCAAGGTGACGGATAATGGGGAAGGGATCCCGCTGGAGATGCAGTCGAAGATCTTTATTCCGAATTTTACGACCAAGTCTTCCGGAACGGGGTTGGGGCTGGCGATGAGTAAGACGATTGTGGAGCAGGTGAAGGGGAAGATATGGTTTGAGACGGTGGAGGGTGAGGGGACGACTTTTTATGTGGAGTTGCCGGTGCTACGGGCGACGAGTCAGGCGACTGTATTAAATTCCTTTTGATTTTTTTCTTTCTGCGAGGTAGGCCTTGAATTGTTCGAGGCTGAAGCTGCTGAGGTTGCG
Organism: Puia dinghuensis; assembly: GCA_026225275.1. Classification (GTDB taxonomy): domain Bacteria; phylum Bacteroidota; class Bacteroidia; order Chitinophagales; family Chitinophagaceae; genus Puia; species Puia dinghuensis_B. The sequence goes on along the minus strand of JAMFSL010000029.1, from coordinate 7,654 downwards.
GTCCGGGGTCAGGCCGGCCTTTCGGGCGGCGAGTGTGCCATAGCGGATGCTGCCATAGCCTTCTATAGAGTGGGCATCGGGGTCGATCGAGATGAGGGCTCCCTGGTCCAGTGCATAGGAAATCCAGCGCCAGTCCATATCGAGGCGACGGGGATGGGCATTCAGCTCGATGGCGACTTTATTTTTCACACAAGCATCAATGATCTGTTTATGATCGACGGGATAGCCTGGCCGGCTGAGGAGCAGTCTGCCGGTGAGGTGGCCTAATATGGTCGTGTAGGGGTTATTGATGGCGTTCAATAGCCTCATCATGGCTTTTTCCTGGGTCATCTTGAGATTAGAGTGTACAGAGGCGATGACGAGGTCGAATGTGGAGAGGATATCGGGGGAGTAGTCGAGGGCACCGTCGGTCAAAATATCGCTTTCGATACTTTTGAAGATAACGAATGGTGCGAGGCGGCGATTCAGTTCGTCGATTTCGGCGTGTTGTTCGCGGATGCGGTCTTCTTTGAGTCCATTGGCATACCCTGCACTTTTGCTATGATCGCTGATGACGAGGTATTCGTAGCCTTTTTCGATGCAGGCGGCGGCCATTTCCGCGAGGGTGTTCGAGCCGTCGCTGTATTTGCTATGGCTGTGAATGATAGCTTTGATATCCGTCGTCGCGATGTCGGGGGTCAAAGGATGTTGGGCGGCATGGTGTAGGGTGATGGCTTGCTCGCGGCGATAGGGCGGGATAAAGGGAAGGTGGGCGGCGGCGAAGATGGCTTCTTCAGATGGATGGGAATAGAGAGGGTCCCACTGAGTGGTTTCGTTAAAGGCTTCGAGGAATTCGCCACTGCAGCTGGTTTGGAAGAGTGTAGAGATGAAGGTGTCGGGGATGGTGTGAAGGAATTCGAGGATGATGCCTTCGGGGGTTTTGAAGCGAGAGAGTGAAGGCGAAGCGGATGTAGGGTCGGGTTGAATTTTTTCGAAGCCTGCTGCGATAAAGAAAGACGCTGCGGCGTCGGGGGTGATCGTGGTGACCCATTGCAGGTGGTCGATGATTTCCATCTGGCGGCTGAAATCACCCGTAAAGGACAATTTTTCCTTTTCGAATTCTTTTTGCAGCAGTGAATTGAGCTTTGAGGCGTAGGGTTCGATTTCCGCATATAGATGGCTGCCCTGGTTCTGAAGGAAGAATTCGATGGCTGCGGCGACATTCTGTTGGGTTTTTTCACCGAAGCCTTTATAGAGGAGCAATCTGTTTTCCTGGCAGGCATAAAGCAGTTCGCCGATCGATTCGATGTCCATTTCTTTCCAGATCGTGGCGATTTTTTTAGGCCCGAGGCCCTTGATTTTGAGCATCTGGATGACCCCGGGAGGGGTATGAGAAATATATTGCTGTAAAAGTGTTAATTCTCCCGTTTCGAGGATTTCGACGATCTTTTTGCCGATGGCGTCCCCGATTCCCCGGATCGAGGTCATCTTGGCGGGAGGCAGTTCGGCGATGGGTGAGGGCAGTTTTTCGAGTGTAAATGCGGCTACCGAATAGGACTTTGTCTTGAAAGAATTCTCGCCATGAATGTCCATGAGTTTGGCGAGCAGGCTGAATTTTTCCGCGATGTAGTCGTTGTCGATTGTCATGGGAGCAAGGTACGGAAAGGCGGGGAATCCCAGTAATGGCGGGGGTTTGAACAAAAAAAAAGTCCCGGAGTGATCCGGGACTTTGATATGTTCTGCTAATGAAAGAAATAAAACTATTTCTTCTTTGCAGCTTTCTTAGCGGCTTTCTTTTTCGGAGCGGCTTTCTTTTTGGGAGCTGCTTTCTTCTTAGCGGCTTTCTTTGCTGTTGCCATTTTTTTTGAATTTAATTGGTTAGTAAATCAATTACAATCATAAAAATAGAAACTTCTTCGGAAGATCCAAAAAAAATTTTTGAAATATTCCGTTTTTTTTTCTAAGCAACAGTTTCAGCCGCGTTGACGTGGACGAGGGTTTTGTCACCTTTTCCTTTACGGAACTCAACTAATCCATCAGTGAGAGCGAACAAAGTAAAATCTCTTCCTACGCCAACATTTTTTCCGGGATGATATTCCGTACCGCGTTGACGAACGATGATGTTACCAGAAATAGCGGGTTGACCGCCGTAGATCTTTACGCCCAAACGTTTGCTGTGTGAGTCGCGACCGTTCTTTACACTACCTTCACCTTTTTTGTGAGCCATATATCAGAGTTTGATATTTTAATAATAACGCGTAATAACGCGGATTAAGCCTAAAGCTGCCGGAGGCAGCTTTCTTATTTATGCAATCTCGCTGATGTGGATTTTGGTGTAATGGGTACGATGACCGTGTTTCTTCCGAAATCCTTTCCTTCTTTTCATTTTAAAGGCGATCACTTTGTCACCTTGTACATGAGCGACGATTTCAGCTTTGATAACAGCCTTAACGTCTTTTCCTACGGACAAGTTGTCGCTACCTTCAGACTTTGAATAAGAAAGGAGGACTTCTCCGAACTCAACTTTATCGCCGGCATTACCTGCGATCCGGGGGACGTACAAAGTCTGGTCTTTCTGGACCTTGAATTGCTGACCGGCTATTTTCACTACTGCTAACATAAAAAATGATATTAGGGCTGCAAAGGTAAGGGGAATTCGGGAAAAAAAGAAGGGAAAGGGTAAAAAAATGAGCTTTCAGCGTAAAAATAAGGAGATTTTCCAGGTTGTGCCGTGGGAGGGTTGTTCGGGGCGAGCGACGGGGGTTTGGGGGCGGATTCGGGTTCATTGCCTATTGGGCATTTTGCCGTAGGTTTGCCCGCATGAATATGAAGATTAAATCCTTTTTGGCCAGACCATTTGCGTCTTATGTCTACAAGGCCATCCAAAGGGGAATGACTTCGGCGGTGGCGGATCAGGAGGCTATATTGAAAGGATTGCTACAGATAGGCAGTAAAACCGAATTCGGAGCTGAACATAAGCTGGCAGACGTAAAAAATTATACAGAGTTCTGCCAGGCGGTCCCTGTGCGGGACTATGAGCAGTTCTCTCCTTATATTAACCGGATCAAGGAAGGCAGACACAACGTCCTGTGGAAGGGGCAGCCGATCTATCTCGCCAAGACATCCGGTACGACCAGCGGGATCAAATACATTCCCATCAGCAAGGACTCTATTTCCAATCACATCCTTACGGCGCGGAACGCCTTATTATATTATATGGCTTCGACCGGTAATTCGGCTCTCTCTGACGGAAAGATCATCTTTTTGTCGGGATCGCCTGAATTGGAAAGAGTAGGTGGGATACCGACGGGAAGGTTGAGTGGGATCGTCAACCACCATGTCCCCAAATATCTTCGCACTAACCAGCTGCCTTCCTACGAAACTAACTGTATCGAGGACTGGGAGACAAAACTGGACAAGATCGTGGATGAAACCATTGATCAGGATATGACCCTTATCAGTGGTATTCCGCCCTGGATACAGATGTATTTCGACCGGTTGGTCGAACGGAAGGGAATGCCCATCAAGGACATTTTTCCCAATTTTTCTGTTCTCATCCATGGGGGTGTCAATTTCGAACCCTATAAGTCCAGGCTGTTTGACAGTATTGGAAAACCCATCGATACCATCGAGACCTTTCCGGCTTCGGAAGGCTTTTTTGCTTTCCAGGATTCGCGGGAGGAAGAAGGGTTGTTGCTGAATACCAACAGCGGGATCTTTTACGAGTTCATTCCGGCCTCGGAGATAGGAAAGGAAAGCCCGGTCCGCCTTTCGCTGAAAGAGGTGACCACAGGCGAGAATTATGCACTGGTGGTCAGCAACAATGCGGGGCTCTGGGGATACAGCATTGGGGATATGGTCCGGTTTGTGTCGGTCAATCCGTACAGGTTGGTGGTAGTGGGCCGAACCAAACATTTCATCTCTGCTTTTGGCGAGCACGTGATTGGCGAGGAGGTAGAATACAGCCTAATGAAGGCGGCTGGGGAGGCGGGACTGCGCATTACAGAATTCACGGTTGCCCCGATGATACGGCAGGAGAAGGGCAGATCTTACCATGAATGGTTTGTGGAGTTCGGGGACCGGCCGGTGGACCTGTCTGCTTTTGCGATCAGTGTAGATCATTATCTGCGTTCCAAAAACATCTATTACGATGACCTGATCACGGGCAATATTCTGCAACCGCTGCAGATCCGCACTATTAAAAAGAATGGATTCATCGATTACATGAAGTCGGTCGGTAAATTAGGCGGCCAGAACAAGGTGCCGCGGCTGAGCAACGACCGGAAGCTGGCGACTGAGCTGGAAAAATACGTTGAATAACATGTCAAAAATGCCAAACGAGTCACTCAAAAAGAGGATTGCTATATTCGGTTCTACCGGTTCTGTAGGACGCCAGGCGCTTGAGGTGATCGATGAGAATCCGACCCTCTTCAGCGTCGAAGTGCTGACGGCTCAGAATAATGATGAACTGCTGATCGAGCAGGCATTGCATTTTAATCCAAACATTGTCGTGATCGGCGATGAGAAGAAATACGGGCATGTGAAGCAGGCTCTGGGTGCGCGCCCCATTAAAGTATTTGCAGGTGAGAAGGCCCTGGATGAGGTGGCCAGCATGGATGTATATGATATGATGATGGCGGCTATCGTCGGCTTTGCCGGTCTTCGTCCTACGATGTGCGCCATAGCGCAGGGAAAGGCCATTGCGCTGGCCAATAAGGAGACGCTGGTCGTTGCGGGAGATATCGTGATGAAGAAAGCGCTGGAGTGCAAAGCACCCATCCTGCCGGTCGATTCAGAGCATTCCGCGATCTTTCAATGTCTGGTCGGAGAAACAAGGAACCGGATCGAAAAGATCATTCTGACTGCTTCGGGGGGACCCTTTTTGGGTAAAAAGCCGAACTTCCTGGTCAATGTCAAGCGTGACCATGCCCTCCAGCATCCCAACTGGAGCATGGGCGCCAAGATCTCGATCGACTCGGCGACGTTGATGAATAAGGGTCTGGAAATGATCGAAGCGAAGTGGTTGTTCAACCTGCAGCCCGATCAGGTCAAAGTGGTGATTCATCCGCAGAGTATCATTCACAGCATGATCATGTTCGAGGATGGCAGCATCAAGTCTCAGATGGGCCTACCGGATATGAAGCTGCCAATTCAGTATGCGCTGAGCTTTCCCCGGCGTATACCCAATACATGGCCGAGGTATGATTTCCGCAAACCTGCCACATTAAGCTTTGAAGAACCCGACACGAAGACTTTCCGCAATCTTACGCTGGCGACTGAGGCTCTTCACAAGGGTGGGAACCTTCCCTGTGTGCTAAATGCAGCGAATGAAATTGCGGTTTTTGCGTTTTTGCGGAACCGGATAGGATTTCTGGACATGACGGACCTGGTGGAGCGTACGATGCAAGAAATACCACATATAGAGCATCCTACGATGGAAGAATATTTTGATAGCGATGGGGAGGCCCGTAATTTTGCTGCTTCGCTGATCAAATTGTAGGCGACTGAAGGGTAAGCTGAGGCGGAGGCGAAGTCTGGCCGGGTGAAAGGCTAAGGCCAGGTTAAAACAGGATAAATTTCCATGATTTTTTTTAGTGGCGGCTCGGAAAGGGAATTTTAGCAGATATTTGATAACTATGATACTATTAGCAATCGATTGGTCCTCTGTGGGAATTAAGCTACTGCAATTTATTTTATCGTTTGGTATACTGGTCATTCTTCATGAGCTGGGGCATTTTTTAACTGCCCGCTGGTTCAAGTGCCGGGTCGAGAAGTTCTATTTGTTCTTCAATCCGTGGTTTTCTCTCTTTAAGAAGAAGATCGGGGATACTGAATATGGTATAGGCTGGATTCCTTTCGGTGGGTATGTGAAAATTTCGGGGATGATAGACGAGAGTATGGATAAGGAGCAATTGCAGGCGCCGGCGCAACCCTGGGAATTTCGTAGCAAGCCGGCCTGGCAAAGGCTGATCATTATGCTGGGTGGTGTAACGGTGAATGTGCTGCTGGCTTTTTTCATTTTCATTATGATCATGTGGACCTGGGGCGACCGCTATATACCCGTTTCCAACCTTAAATATGGTTTGTTTGCCGATACGCTCGGGCGCAAAATAGGAATGCAGGATGGGGATAATATCATCGCCATTGCCGGCAAGCCGGTGAAAAAGGTCAATTCGATAGGTACGGACATCATCATGAATGAGGCGACGTCGCTGACGGTACTGCGTAATGGCCGGAAGGTCGAGCTGGCCATCCCGACGGGTTTTATTTCTTCGCTGAGCAAGAACAGGCTGAATGGGTTTTGCACCCCGCAATACCCGCAGATCATCGATAGCGTGCCACCTATTGTCAAGGTGCTGGAGGGTAATGTGCAGAAAGGGGATACGCTGATCGCGATGGAGGGGCATCCTATTAAATACGTCACAGATATTTATAGAGACACATCGCTGCGGTATGTGTTGGCCGCTAAACAGGTCAGGCTGACGTTTAAGCGCGGGAATGATACCGTGCAGGCACTGGTGGCCCGGCAGGAAAAGATCAGCACCGGTATCCGGTATAAGAGCCCGGAGGACATCCTGGGGTATGTGCAGATCAATTATACCTTGCTGCAGGCCATTCCTGCCGGCATTCACAGGAGCGCAGAGACACTCGTCAACTATATCCGTAATCTGAAGTTACTGTTTACGTCGAAGGAAGTGAAGGTGCAGGACAACCTGGGTAGTGTTGTCAGTATTGCGAGTGTTTTTCCTTCCGAATGGGATTGGGAGAGTTTCTGGTCGCTGACGGCTATTTTCAGTATTCTGCTGGCGTTCATGAATGTGTTGCCGATACCTGCTTTGGATGGTGGGCATGCGTTGTTTACGCTGGTTGAGATGATCAGTGGACGGAAGCCCAGTGATAAATTCATTGAGTATGCGCAGATGGTGGGGATGGTACTGTTATTCAGTCTGATGGCGTATGCGCTGGGGTTGGATATTTTCCGGATGTTTAGATGATTGGGCCGCTTCCGGGGGGGGGCCGCTGGGATGATTGGGCCGGCCCGGATTTTTTTCGTATTTTTGTCGACTGTTCTGGCCCGGGGATACTACCGGGGAGTGCGTATAGAATGGGGGTGCCTGGTTTTGACAGCATAGATCTTTGAAGGTGTAAGCATGCCGTGCGTTGGATAATTAGCACGTTAATCTGAATATTCAAACTTCAAATGGCAATACTTCGTATGCCATGGCTGCCTAATCAGTGATTAGATAGTCATTAGGGCCGTGTGACAGGTTGGCCTGTTACCAAGTTGCACCGCCGACTCAAAACAAATACGGGATGCTGTAACAGAAGGCTGTGACTGTTGCTTAAGACTATCCAGCTAAGGAAATGATCGGTGTGTCCGGTTCCTGTTATTTCCCGACAATCAATGCCGGAATAAGCATGTAGAAAGCTTTTGGCGGTTATGTTTGGACAGGGGTTCGATTCCCCTCACCTCCACAAGTACTTATTATTGAACCCGCAGCGAAGCTGCGGGTTTTTTGTTTGTAGCAGATGGGACGAGCTTGCTCGGCCATTGGAAAAATTCTCGCTTGCCTCAAATACTTTATTATTATCCGGTGCGACAATCCGAATCAGTTGAATTGAACTAAATTCGAACTTAGGTCGTACTCTACGTTTGGGTGCCACTTTTTCCGTG
>JAMFSL010000028.1 GCA_026225275.1 Puia dinghuensis | reverse complement strand
ATTCCTCTATGGTACGATTACAGGTCAGCAGCTTAATACAAGCAGTGGACAGCCTGAATCATTTCAATTCCTCTATGGTACGATTACAGGCCGTCTGGTCGGCTATAAGAAATGCCTGTTTTAAAGGCTTTGTAACGGGGAAAATGTTGATTTTATTCAAAAATAGTCGTCGATGCACAATCATACAATATACCCCGTACATCGACAACTCCTATTTTTCATTCATTTTCAATGACTTGTTCCAATATGTCAAAGAACTTAGTGATTTTTAGCGCCCAAATAACTACTTCGACGATAGGATGTGGCCAATGACTAACTATAGGATATTGTCCAGCTCATTCTTTTCTTTGCCTAGAACTTGCTTTTCCAGCCATTTTTCCTGGCGGCTGCTAAATATAATGATGCTGTCTTTGTTGACATCCATAATGCTTTTGGCTTTATGAAGTAATTCTTTCAATTTTACTTCCGTCAGTTCTCCTTCAAACACACTGTTTTGTATCCAGTTTAAATACTGTCGGCAGAGCTTTAGCATTTTTCCTACCCGTTTTTCTTCTATATCGTAAACCAGTATAACGTACATACTTCCTGCTTGTAATTTTTACCACCAAGCCTTGAACGGATTATACTCTTCCATCCCTAATATATGCTTTACTAATTTGTAACATTCCAATTTTACCAGATGCTTATAGCTCACATTTCTGCCAAGTGAACGGTGTTTAATAGTTTCATTCAATTTTTCATCCCATGCTTTTACTACTATTTTCCGGCCACTGTCTTTGAGTAAACAACTATTGAGGTGGTAATCGAAATCGGCTTTCTGTATCATTTTCTTATTCAACAAGGCAAAAATCAGCCTGTCTGCAATTAACGGTTTAAATACTTCAGCCAGATCCAATGCCAATGAATAACGACGGAATCCAGGCTGGTGCAAAAAACTAATGGTAGGATTTAATTGAGTATGATAAATCATGTCTAAGCAAAGGGTATAGCATAGCATGTTTACAAAAGAAACCATAGCGTTAACTTCATTGTTGGGCGGTTGTTTGTTCCGGTTGCCCATTTCAAAATCGTTAATGATTAGGTCAAAAGCTTCATAATATGACATGCGGATATTTCCTTCTATACCCATAAGCGCTTCTATATCTTGTGTAAATGCAATTTGAGCGGCAAGACCCTCTATTTTATCTATTTGCGGGGAAGTATCTTTATCCCTGTTGTTGTAATACCGAAGATTTTTTACCATGTTAAAAGCCGCCCCTTCTATAAATTTCTGAGCGATAGGCAGGCGTTTCTTTAGTTTTGAATAAGCTTCGGTCTGAGCAATCAACACCTTTCCACTTAAGAGATATTCTTTGGGCATGAAGCTACCGGTATAATGCTCATAGTAATCGAAAAAATGAACGCTGATCTGCTCTTTTCCCAGGAAATTATACAATGCGCTATTAGCATCTAAAGCCCCGAATGTATAGAGATTGTCCACGCTTTCTACAGGAATATATTTGGTCGCTCCTTCTTTGCCATCCTCGTCCACAATAGTGAATTTCAGTGTGTTGTCCTTTCGACTCATCCGTCCGGCGTTGAATAAGTAGTAGCTTTTTTTCATATCGAAGATTATTCTTCTACATAACAAAGATCATAATAGGAACAATTCTTGCATATCCTGGAATTTATTTTGGGCGGACATATTTCGCTTTGCAGTAGATCAGCTATCCTGAGTACCACCTCTTCTAAATGGAGTTTGTCTGGTTCTGACAGCCAGACCTCCTGTATTTGGCGGACTTTTGGATACTCCAGCCTGGCGCACACACCAGGGATATCATTTAATACAAACAGCCAGATATAATATTTAACCTGCCATTCGTGGGCCTCTTCTATTTTATCGCTGCGCTTTATTTCATGGATCAATTTCTCTTTTGCATCATAGAAATCAATTTTCCCCGCAAGACGAAGATCACCAGCTATTGCCGCGGAAATCTCTATCTCCGTATATTTTGCAGATCTTTGGGGATAGGTGGTTTCATGCAGCAGTTTTCCGTCATACACAATGTCGGATGTATGCTCCATATTTATTCCGTTCGAAAAAAGCCACAGTTTGCGATGGCAAATGTGAAAATAATTTATATGGGTGGCCGTTAGATGCATTGCTTTTCATAGTCAAATGCGTTCATCAGCTCAATCAATTTCTGCTCGGCTTGTTCGAGCGCATCTACCTTTTCCACGTTTGTTTGAATATATCCACCCGCACTCAAAGTAATAAATGTATCCACGCCTGCCATGTTACTATCGACAATGGCCGCAGCCTTATTGGAATCTTCTTCGGATAACTTTGCCCTTATACTTCCCGCTATGCGGTTGGCATTGCCGCTGATCGAAATAGCCAATGTTTCCATCAGACTGAATGTTCTCGCCTGGTTGGATGTGATTCGCCAATGAATAATAGAGCGGGCCAGTGCCTCAATCCACCTCGTGCGAAGTTCTCCTGGAGCTATCAAGCAGGGGCCGAATATATTGGCATTTTCTTCCCAGCCTTCCGCTTTCAACTTAACAATCGTCCCATCGGCCAACTCCGGCTCAAAAGAATTAAGCCCTACACAAAACAACCTCCTGAGATCGACAGCGATATCCATTACAAACAAACCCGAAGCCCTGGTATTATCCGGGATCCACTTGCGGCTAAGACTTCTGTCCTTCCCTTCCAATACTGCGACAATATCTTCTTCTGCCAAAGGATTTCCTTTTTGATCCCGGACGATCACTTTATTGTTCGGTCTATCGCTCCGATCAAACGACAAATTCTCCTTATCCAGTCCAGCCAACAACGGATGCAGCCCACGCATGGCAGAAATGGACAAAGGGCTTCTTCTTTTTAATGTTCTTTCCTTCCCCCCTTTTGCTGCTTTCATCCAGCCGCCAAAAAGCTGGTCGGGATAGGTAGGGTCACAAGTTCCATACACCTCTCCTTCCTCCAGTTTCTTATCTTTTGTCACATCAAATAAAAAGGTGGTAGGGGAACCAATTATATTCAAATCTTCGCATAATGATTCCAGGAGAGAGCGTTTTACTTGCTGACCGCTGGAAAAAGGCACACGCCGGCCGAATTGAGGATCATAATAATATTTCTGGCCATCGGCTACGCAGAATACTGTATGCTCCGCTCTTTTTAATGTACGTATATAAATAGTGTTCATGGATTCTTAATTTATATTTTTTTATTTTTTTAAGTTTCTTTCCTGGTAAGCGTAGTCAAATTTCAACAACGTGACAAAATATCCGTACTCTTCGTTGGTCATAAGGTGTACTTCATCTCTTAATTTTTTGAAGACCGCCAGGTCTTCCTCCCTCGCGTCTTTGGCGATGTCAACGAGTCCTTCCAAAAAGGCCTTTTTCGTCTTGGCCGGGAACATAGTCTGTTCTAATAGACTTTTACGGACATTTGTCGATCCGTCTTTTCTATACCGATGCAGGGCTTCTGCGATGCTTTGGGTATAGTCTCCTATTTCTTCTTTATTTTTTGCTAACATAGCGACTAACCAGGTTTTAAAAACGTGATATAATATGATTCCATCCTCCTTTTTAAAGTTGAGATTGTCCTCATTGCCAAAATACTTTTTGAGCCTGTCCGGTCGTAATGCCTGCAGACCAATATTGCCCAACTCACAGGCCCTTTTTATATGGAGCCCAAATAATTCCTCAAAATCTTTTGTATTTATTCGCAACTCTGGACTAAATAATTTTTTATAAACTGTTTTTATTTCGGTTCCCGATTTAAACCGGAACGGGACAAAGCCAATAGTCTTATTGGTTTGTCCTAAAGAATACACATATCCTGTAAGGTCTTCATCTGGTAATTTTTGAGAAATGGCAAAAAAAAGTCTGGTCCAATTGACCGTATTCACTTCAATCTTTTCGGGGTCAGATTGGAATATTTGTAACTGTTCTAAAAATGAAAAATCAAAATTTTCCCGATAATCCTTGGAATTATAAGCAAAAGACACCCATTGCCCATTCCACGTATTAATCTGGTTTCCCCTGAGCCTTTCGATTGCCGGATCATTTAAATATTTCCTATAGATAGGCCAGCCTTCAAAGACAGTAAGTAACAGATCTGGCTGATCGAAGAATATGGAATATCCTCCGGCAACTCCCAGACCTAATCCACCTCCAATCCAGGACAAATATATTTCTTCAATGGCCGCCGGGACTGTGATATCTGAAACCAGTCCGGACGTCGAGGCAAATTCTTTTTCCTCAGATGCGGGAAAACCAATGGCAATACTTGCTTCTGGCCTCCCGTCAGCGATCTTGGTATGCAGCTTCATCATTTTTTCCCGCCGTTCTTCTTTTGAAAGTAAATGCGGCTTCTGACCTCCCTCCATTTGCACAAAAGGAGAATTTGTTATCCATTGCATATATTTGGGGTGATCAAAGAATAAGGGAAAATAATGCTGCTCAAAGAATTCTTTTGCACTAAGCGAAAGATCATACTTGTTGTTAAATGCTTCCAAAAATGTCCTTCCTATTACCGATGCGATCATAATCTATAGAATTTGGTAATTGACATCTAAATTTTGTAAATCGATCCTGGTTATATCCAATCCCTTTTCAAAGTCATACGCTTTGTCGGGAACGATAAAAGGGCTATTCCCAACATTCTTTAACTGCTCCATATCTTTTACAGTCCAGTACCTGACGGGAATTTCCAGGTTCATTCTCATTTCATAATTTCCTTCCAGGTACAAATCCCGGTCGGCCTCGGTTATACAGGTCACAGAATCGATTTCCAGCAGATCCAGCAGGCTTGATTTCGCCTTGTGAGTAAGTTGACAAATTGTGATTGTCCCATCCTTCTTAAATACAGATTGTTCTTCGATGGTCAGAAAATCAATATCTGGAAAAACCGAATCTATTTTGGATTGTAATTCCCGCTCATGGAGTACCTCTCCATCGGGTAGTAACTCATAGGTACGTGTTAAAGTGATAAGCTCATAAGGCTTTGCAGCCTTATCATTATCTGGTGGTGCGAGCACATATATTGGCTTATGGACTCCATTTTCCCGGCGTATCCTGTTGATCCGTCCGAATCTTTGAATCAATGCATCCAATGGGGCACAATCGGTAATCATGAGGTCGAAGCTGATATCCAAACTTACTTCTACGATCTGGGTTGAGACGACGATACAAGATTTAGTCGAGGTGTTAAACCGGTCGATACTTTTGCCATCCTCGTCTAAACCAATTAGCAATTTTTCTTTATTGTTCCTATCCTCTCTTTTATATCGGCTGTGCAATAATAGTTTGTCACTCGGTGGATATAGATCGAGTATCCTGTCATATATCTTCTGAGCTGTATCTACCGTATTGCAGACTATAAGAATCTTCTTATTTGCATGGATGGCTTCGTCGATAATTGCCCAGCTAGTTTCCCGATCCGCCAATTTGTGCACGATATGACGATCATAGGTGTTTAATTCCCTTTCCGTTAGCCGGACCTCTAATACGTTGTTCACTCCTAATGCCGCCCTTAGTTGGTTGTATAAAACAGAGGGCATCGTTGCGGTGCCAATATGCACTCGGCAATTGATTTGTACAAGGATCTCGACTAGTTTCAAAACTATTGCCTGCGCGGCACCTGAATAGGTATGGATCTCATCCAGGATGACGTCGCATTCCCGGATGTCCAATATCATAGACTCATATCCTTTAAGACCCAAAGCAATGGCAGCCAACTGGTATGGAGTCAATACCTTGATGGCAGAACCGAACAGTGGCTGTAACACAGTCTCCTGTTGGCCTTTGCCTAACTGAACCAGTGAAGAGGCCGCATGCAACACCCGAATATCGAGCTGGGGATTGTCAGCCCCCAAATCTTTTGCCAATCGCCTGAACATGGCATTGATTGAAGCCTGAAAGGGAAGAACATAGAATACGCGTTCCTTACAACGGCGAAATAGATAATCCGTCTTTCCAGCGCCGGTACAGGCCACAACCAGGCTATGTTGCTTTGCGGAATCAGCTGGTTTCAAGGACAGGGGATAGAGGGGGCTTTGTCTGTTAAAATAGCGCAATTCGGGCGAATGAAAGGCAATGCGTAGTTTGTCTTCCGTCGTGTTGATCAAAGCAGAAGCATAATGATCGGCCCCCATTAACAAACCCCTCCAGGCTGAAAACCCAGTCTTCAGGATGGTAGAATTGCAATAATCGACCGCCGAATTAAAATTATTTACCGCCTCATCCCGTGTAATTTCTTTAACCGGAATTTCAAATTCTTCCAATACGTGCAGGGCATTCTTGCTCCATATCTCCCAGTCCCCGAGATGATAATGTTCAATGTCGTCTTCGTCAACCAGATCTAATAATCCTTTTGAACCTATATCCCACCGTACAGATTTATGGTGCCCCACTACCATTTCAATAAGTTGAGGGCGGATATTCTCTTCAAAAAGTGACAAGAAAAAGAGCGAAGCTATTTCATGGCGAAATACTTTTCTGCCCTTCTGCCCTTTAAGAGCCCGTTGAAAAGCCGGATGAGCCTTCCCCATATCATGTAAAATGGCACCTTTGCAGGCAATCGTCCTATCCATGCGCAGATAATCTGCAAAACGAATGGCAGCCAGCATCACCTGTTGCGTATGATCCTTAAGAAGCGTCCATTCCGGACCTGATTTAGCAAAAAGTTCCTGCATTACTAAAATTCTTTTACCGGATTGCCGATAGTTTTCAACCACCCATACATCGGGGAATTGTTGTCAAACCGATTGTACCCGACCAGGAAAGATTTTACTGTCTTTTCAAAGACAAGTTCATAACCCGCGAACCTTTCTTCGTCTGTATTAAAAACAGACTGTTCTTCTTCCATTATTTCTTCCGGGTAGAGGATATCTTCATTCCGGCATAAACAAATGTGCTGGGTAGCAGCTGCTGAGGCGAATTCCTTCCGGTCAAATGCCAGATGAAGGACAGGATTTAGTAACACTCCTCTTATCAGAATAGCCTTTGGCCTTTCAAAGAGTATCGATTTGCTGCCTTTAGGTTTACTTGAATTCCAACCCCGGGTTTGTATCTGCTCCTGTTGCTGGCTGACTTGATCGTAGGCTAATCGGTGGGATCTTATCCTGTATAAGTCAAATTTTTCCTGCAATAGTTCTGGAAACAATTTTCGCTCGATGCCACCCAAATTACTTTGTGTTAAAAATTGCTGGCTAAAAGTCTCGCTGTCCCTAACAGCCGTCCAGGGTTTTATAAAGCCAAAAGGTCCAGAATATTTTACTACATAGTATTTCATATGGGTTATTTTAGAGCTCCGAAACCTATCCCTGTACTATTCCCTATACCTACATTCCACGCAAAGCCAATTTGTTCAGGCGATCCGGTAATTTCAATAGGGCATATATTTACCTTGTTACCAATTTTGTTATAATAAATTATTTTTGTTTTTGCATATGCATACTTTCTTTGAAAAGAGAGGTTTATATTGTCGTTAGGGAGACCCGCTTTTTTAAGTTTTGTTTTTAGGGTTTCAGTTAGAAGAATATCGCTTTCGGGATTATCATAGGTATAATGGATTTCTTTTTCGCCTAGTTTTCTTTTAACTAAAACAGGACTTGCAACATGGAATACTTCTTTGTCAGTAAAGATTGGTGTTTCTTGTAACACTATTTCTGACACCTCCAATCCGAAGTTTATGGAAGGGTCTGATTGTATTCCATGGATAATTGATTTTATCAAATTATTGTCATACGAATTGAATTCGAAACTTGCTCCATTTTCGAAGATTAAATAATTGCCTTTTTTCCTGCCTCCTTGTAACCACGAGAAAGAATACATGGATGTTTGATCATGTATTTTATTTTTACCTATCCATTTATGGATGGCTCCGGTAATTTGCGGCTGATAATTAAATGGGACAGGTTTTTTTTCTGATCTTAATTCTAAATAGACTCTCATGATCTTCGTTAATTTATATTTCCCAAGGTTCGATTTAAATACCAAAATTTACATGCATCTTTCAATTCCTTAAAGGTGCAATTTGATGGAAAGAGGATGTGAGTCGAACTCATATCCTAAAGTTTAGTTACTTTAAGTTTAGTTACTTTAACTCTATCCATTGAGCTACCTCTTGTGAGCAATTGTAAAATGGCTTCAATTTTACTCCATTAGGGATAGGCTCTTTTACTTGGCAATGGTCCACATTCACCCAGCATATAGAAATATACGGCGAACTGCAACCTATCTGTCACATGTCGCAGTAAAATCGCTTTGAATCTTGAGAGGGGCCTGTATTTTAGAAAAGATAAATAGTTTGAAATTTTTATGACCGCCACCATATTCTTCGTCAGGCGGAAATATGGCGAATTCCTTATCCACCTTTGTATGAACTTATAGATGGCAGACGAAAGAGTGTAGGGGTAATTTAGAGTGAGACAGTCGCCCGACAGGACGGGAAGTGAAAGTGACAAGCGCATAGGATGAAATCGTTTAGGGGTTAGAATGGACGCAAAAGGCGTTAAATCACTTATTGAATGTAGTAAAAGTGTTGACTCATCGTAGAATTGTTATGCACACTTTGTGGAAAAATGACCGGCTTCCTTCACGGTCTCGTCGTCTCACCCATCCTCGGCAACACCTCCTTCAAAAAATGCTTCAAACTCCCAACCTCCATCCTTTCATCCAATCGATAGGGTTCATTTTCCGGAGTAATAACATATCCCCTTTCCAATTTCAAATCGTCCATCACCGTGTAAAAGCCTTTTTGACAGCGACGGATTGGAAGAATACTTGATTTCCACAGCCATAACGGGGCGCAGGCCATTTATAAGGAGTAAGTCACATTCTGTTCCATGTATCACCCGTTCAGGGAGTTATACGCCAAAGAGAAGCGAAAGATCCCTTTCCACGTAGGAACGGATAAAATTTTCCGCCCATCTTAGAAATGTATTTTCATCGTGAGCCGTTAATGCCAGCGGAAAACCACCGCGAAACCACTGTTGTCGTTGAGAGATGTTGCTATGTTCTGCTTCTATAAGATAAGATTGATAGGAGATAATTCCAGAAATGCAATTCGTCCGGCTAACGATAGTACGAACCGGGTAAAATAAAAATTTCATTTCGAATTTGCTCGTTTTAAAATTTACAATCTATTGTAAATCAATAGATCTAAAAAAACGGCGGAAACGTCATCAAAAACTCCTTGATCTCCTCCTCCGTCACATCCGGATGTATCGCTTCCAACTTCACATACCCCTCCTCCGCATCGTAATACGCCGCATACCGGTCATTCGATACATGCAATTGATGCCGCGCCGTATCCGGCTTCATATCATATTGCTGTGACAGCTTGTTGATCAGCACGACTGCCTGTTGCTGATCCGTCACCCCAATCTTCTTTACTTCCGTTGCCATGGTTAATGGAGACCCGGCTGACCTGATGCCGGGCGGTTTAGAGTTCGCATAAGTTACCATCATTCCCGCACTTCGCCAACATCCTTCCGGATCGCTAAGATCAAGATCATTCCACAACCTGCAACACGATCTTCCCCCTCACATGCCCCTTTTCCCCGATCCGGTGCGCCTCCGCAGCATCCTTCAACGGAAGGATCTTGGAAATGACAGGTATCACCGCGCCGGAATCGATGAGCTGAGCTATTTGCTGAAGATCCTTCGTCCGCGACTGCGCCATATAAGCGGCACTTCTCAGTCCCTTCGCCTTGATCGCATCCGCGTCCTTGATCCCGACCGTGCTGACGATGATCCCACCCTGCTTCAGTACAGCCAGCGATTTCTCCTGCACCTCACCGCCTTGCGTGTCGAATACCACATCGATACCCTTCACCTGCGTGGAAAAGTCCGTTGTCTCATAGTTGATCACTTCATCGGCGCCCAGCTCCTCCACAAATCCGGCATTCTTCCCCGATGCCGTTCCAATGACATAGGCGCCTTTCCATTTGGCTATCTGGACGGCAAAGGTGCCGACCCCGCCTGAGGCGCCATGGATCAGTACCCGCTGGCCTGCCTGTAGCTGCCCATGCTCCAATAGTCCTTGCCAGGCCGTCAATGCGGCCAGCGCAACCCCAGAGGCCGCTTTATGATCGATCTTTTGTGGTTTCCGTGCGATTTCGGTGGCCCGGACGGCAACATATTCCGCATAAGTGCCGTCGCGGGTAAGATCAGGTCGGCCATACACGGCATCCCCCGCTTTGAAAGTGGTCACTTTGTCCCCCACTTTCTCTATGACACCCGAAAAATCCCATCCCAGAATACGCGGAAGGGAAGGGTCGTGGTCGGTTTTATGCCCGCCCTGGCGGATCTTCCAGTCTACCGGATTTACTCCGCTGGCATACACCCGCACCAGCACATCGTCAGGATGAATATCGGGAATAGCTGCTTCTTCGTACTTCAGCTCCTCAGGGCCTCCGTAGTGATGGATCTCTACTGCTTTCATAACTCATGTTTTTAAGTGATATTGCCTGACCACTCACTGACGCAAATTCCGGACCCGGGATCCGTCACCCGCCTGTCTGCCTGTTCTCCACCTGTGTTTGGAAAGCCTAAGGGGTTTCTTTTCCTACCCCGTATGGGTAAAGGGCTACCACCTCATTAATTAGTTAGGGAATATAGCTGTAAAGCTCTATTTTTATCTGGGATTCAGTTGCCGGCGTCCCGGGGATATCAGTAGAAATACGACCGAAATATCCCCAGGCTAAGGGCAACAGCGTAGTAAAATTTATCCCAACTAATTGTGTGATAATTAAAATATATAGTCTTAAACTTTGTAATTTTACCTCTTAAATCTATCGGCATGAAGCTTTTTGTAGCGGGTCTTCCTTACGATTTTGATGATGTGGACCTGAAAGAAATGTTTGAGTTATACGGAGCAGTGAATTTCGCTAAAGTGGTTATGGACAGGGAGACAGGGAAGAGTAAAGGCTTTGGCTTCGTAGATATGGCCGATGATACCGAGGCTCGCCAGGCTATCGAGACACTGGATAACGCTTCCATCCGCGGAAAGAAAATGGCCGTGAAAGAAGCCGACGAACAGAACAGAGGCGGCGGCGGTCGTGATGGCGGCGGTGGCGGCGGGTATCGTGGCGGTGGTGGTGGTGGCGGCTATCGCGGTGGCGGTGGTGGAGGTGGCTATCGTGGCGGTGGCGGTGGTGGAGGTGGCTATCGCGGTGGCGGTGATAGAGGCGGCGGTGACCGTGGCGGCTACGGCGGCGGCGGTGATCGCGGTGGTTATGGTGGTGGTGGCGATCGTGGCGGTGACCGCGGCGGCTATGGTGGCGGTGGAGATAGAGGTGGTGGTGATCGTGGCGGTTATGGTGGTGGCGGTGGTGATAGAGGTGATCGCGGTGGCTATGGCGGCGGCGGCGATAGAGGCGGTGACCGCGGTGGTTACGGCGGCGGCGGTGATAGAGGTGGTGGCGGTGATAGAGGTGGTGGTGGTGATAGAGGTGGTGGTGGCGGCCGCGGCGGTTATGGTGGCGGCGGTGATCGTGGTGGCGATAGAGGCGGTAACGGCGGGGATAAAGGCGGTGATCAGGGAGACCGTAACAACGATTAGGATACCGACCACGACAAACGTTTCTAATATTTCTAAAGCACCCTATACACCGGGTATCGCATATGCGCCGGCTCATAATAAGGAGAATGCTTATAGACAAACTCCAACTGGGCGCGAGCATTCTGCGCAAATACAGAATCGGTCTGCCGGCGTTTTTCCAGTTGATCCTTCAGGTCCGGATGTTGCTTGATCCAGTCAGCCGCTACATCCTCCCAGCGATAATCGCTGTAGCCTTCTTTTTGCTGCAGGATCGCATCGAAGAAATTCCAGGCAAAATAAGAATCCTCTCCTGTAGGCTCCAGCATCTCCACCAGGAATCGTCGTGCCGGCTGATCGGTCGTGACGATATAATCACCCCGCAATAAATGGATGGATTCCTGATCGGCGCTGACCTTGGTGGCCGTATTCTTATGGTGCTTCTCATAAGCCCGCGGTGAAGACTTGTAATCCGCGATATGATAGACTTCTACATTGACCGTCGTATCGTGCGGCAGCCTGCGCATCCGCACCCCGTTCAATTCCAGCAGGTCCGTCACATCATGCCAGCCCTGGGGAATGATATAGGCCTTCGGCACCGTGACGTCAGCGTCAGTAGTAAAGTAGTCGAAGTACTTCACCTTTCTTTCAAAAGGACGGCTATGATCATAGTACATCCTGGAAAGCCCCGTCACTTCACTGATCTTGTGGTCCGACTCATACCCCTTGAAGGAGAGCCAGTCGAACCTCGATGTATCGACGGCCCAGTCGAGCCCTAGCCGGTCATGCTGCAGATCGGCAGCGATATCTTCCTTTCTTTTTTTCAGCAGGTCATCCGCATAATGCGAGGAGGCGGCGATCATGGTTTGCATCAAAGCGTATGTAGACAACACCCTGTCCCGGAAAAGTTTCAGCATATGCGTTTCCGGCATAAAGGCAATCGTATGAAACAGGGTAGCATAACCGCTGGAATACCGCGGCTCGTCGTAGAAAGCATCCCATCCGCGGGCCGGATTCCCTTCCTCGAAATTGACGTACGGCGTCATAGGCCAACCCTTCTTTTCCATGCCCGCAAATAATGCCGGCTGGAAGACATCATGCAGGAAAGTCCCCAGCCCGCCACCCAGCTTGTTCCATTGGGAAGACAGCAGGGTCATCGTATATTGATAGTCCGCCCCGTCACTGACATGATTGTCGATTTGCAGATCCGGGTTCACCCAATGGAATATTTTGACGAAGGACCGGGCATTGCGGCTGTCGTTCTTGGTAAAATCCCTGTTAAGGTCCAGGTTCTGGGCATTGCCCCGGAAACCATAACTCTCCGGCCCGTTTTGGTTCACCCGGGAGAAACTCCCCCTGTTCAACGCCCCGCCTATATTATATAATGGAATGACGGCCAGCGCCACATTATCGGGAAGATGGACCTTCCCCTGCACCAGGTCCCGCAAGAGCAGCATACTGGCATCTACACCGTCAGGTTCACCCGGATGGATGCCGTTATTGATGAGGATCACCACCTTTCCGTGCCGATGCCATTGGTCGGGATCGGCAGACCCGTCGTTGGCGTATAACACCACATGATAAGGATAACCCGCATCGCTCATCCCCATTTCTTTGATGCTGAGTTTTGGCGATAGCTTATCCAACTGTTGATAGAATGCGATGCACTCGGCATAGGTGGCCGTTTGTTTCCCGGCTGACTTTTCGAAAGGAGTGGTCAGGGTTGGAGCCTTGATGATCATAGGTTGCCCCGTGGTAATCGGAGGTTGCCCCACGGCAGCCATAGCGCAAGAACCAGCCAGCAGGAAAAAACAAAACAATTTTCTCATACCTGCAAAATAAAAAAGCATCCGTTATGGATGCTCCTTTATACAAACTATATTTTCACCTATGATGTCCGGCAAATTCGCACAAAACGTATTCCGAATACCTTCACCCCGCCCATGGAGTACATGACCAGCGCGCCTCTATCCTTACTTGGCAGCCGTAGCCAGACCATTCACCTTACGAGCCAGCTTGCTCTTTAGGTTTGCAGCCTTATTTTTGTGGATAACGCCTGTTTTAGCCATCTTGTCGATCATGCTCGCGACCTTAGGCAGGCTTTCGCCGGCTTCTTTCTGCTCCTTAATAACCCGCAGGTCACGGATCGCATTCCTCGTGGTTTTGCCATAGTAGCGATTGCGATCCCTACGCTTATTGGCCTGCCTTACATCTTTTTTAGTTGCCTTGTGATTAGCCATGAACTCGACATTTTTAGGACGGCAAAGGTAAGCCCAAGAGCCGGAATTACCAAATTTGATGCATCCTAATTCACAAATCTGCCCTAAAAGGCATTTAACACATCAAATTAGTAGTAAAAACCATTAAAATCCTCCCTATCCTTGATTAATTTTGAGCGATATTTGTAGCCCGATTTTTCGGCAGGGGAGTGCCCCTGGCTCACCATTAAATTAATAGTTCAACCAGCACTTTCTATGAAGGACTTTTCTTTTATAACTAATTCTCATCCAGCTTATATTGAGGGTCTCTACCAGGATTTTGTAAAGAACCCCGAGGCTGTTGATCCTGAATTCAGAAGATTTTTTGAAGGATTCGATTTCGCGGTCACCCAGGGCAGACCCACCTCATTGAACGGCTCTGCTAATGGCTCATCGAATGGTCTTGCCAACGGTTCCGCCAATGGCTATACGACCACCGCCTCCGCCTCCTCTTCGGCCACCGCCCCATCTTCCGCCCCTTCCGGCAAATCGACGATGACGACATCCGATGGCATGGACTGGAAAAAGGAGTTGGGCGCCTATCGCCTCATCCTCGGCTACCGGAACAAAGGCCACCTGCTGGCTAAAACCAATCCCGTTCGCCCACGGAAAGATCGCGGCGCTAACCTCGACCTGGCTTTCTTTGGCTTCACCGAAGAAGACCTGGATAAGAACTTTTATGCAGGCAACCTCATCGGTCTCGGCACGACCTCCCTGCGTAAGATCCTCGCCCACCTCCAGCAATGCTATGCCGGTCATGTCGGTATTGAATTCAAATATATCAGTGAGCAGGTAAAGATCGACTGGCTGACGAATGAAATGGAGAAAAAATTCCTGGACCCGCTGCCCCTCGCAAAGCAGCGCCGGATCATGGAAAAGCTCAACCAAGGCGTCATGTTCGAGAAATTCCTGCATACCAAATACATCGGTCAGAAACGCTTCTCCCTCGAAGGCGGCGAAAATACGATCCCCGCACTCGATGCGATCATTAATACTGCCTCCGCACTCAACGTGCAGGAAGTGGTCATCGGCATGGCCCACCGCGGCCGGCTCAACGTGCTGGCCAATATCATGGGCAAAACGTACGAACAGATCTTTAGCGAATTCGAAGGCACCGCCAAGCTGGACCAGACCATGGGCAGCGGCGACGTAAAATACCATATGGGCTACGGCAGCGAGGTGAAGACCGACGCGGACAAAACCATCCACCTCAAGCTCATGCCGAACCCCTCTCACCTTGAAGCCGTCAACCCCGTCGTCGTCGGGTTTGCCCGGGCTAAGGCTGATGTGCTTTATGATAGCGATTTCGATAAGATCCTCCCCATCCTCATCCATGGCGATGCCTCCGTGGCAGGCCAGGGGATCGTGTATGAGGTACTTCAGATGAGCGATCTCAAAGGCTATTACACCGGCGGAACCATGCACCTCGTCATCAACAACCAGATCGGCTTCACCACCGACTTCGATGACGCCCGCAGCTCCGACTACTGTACCTCCCTCGCTTCTGCGATCCAGGCGCCCGTGCTGCATGTCAATGGCGACGACGCCGAGGCTGTAGTGAAATGTGCCGAAATCGCCACCCGCTACCGCCAGGAATTCAACGCCGATATCTTTGTGGACTTGGTGTGCTATCGCCGTCATGGCCATAATGAAGGAGACGATCCGAAATTCACCCAGCCTCATCTCTACGCGCTCATCGATCAACACCCCAACCCACGGGAGATGTACACACAGTACCTCATCGACCATGGCGAGGCAGATGCCAAAGAATTAGCCAAGGAGATGGAAAAGAAATTCTGGGGCGACCTGCAGGAACGCCTCGACGAAGTCAAGCAACACCCGCTGCCTTATAATTATCAGCAGCCCGACCGCTGGTGGCAGAGCCTTCGCAAATCCACCGCTGCCGATTTTGACCGATCCCCCGTCACAGCAATTAACGAGGCGGATTTCAGAAAAATATTCGACGCCATCATGACCTGGCCCGAATCGTTCAAGCCCCTCCGTAAAGTGGAAAAGCTATTGCAGGACAAGGTCAAGCTCTTCAACGACGAAGGAAAAGTCGATTGGGCAACCGGTGAGCTCCTGGCCTATGGCAGCCTGCTGCTGGATGGAAAGGATGTCAGGATGAGCGGTCAGGACGTACAGCGCGGAACCTTCTCTCATCGTCATGCCGTTCTGCGGGATGAGAACACCGATGAGCAATACAACCGGTTGAGCCGCCTGCCAGATGCAAAAGGTCAATTCCGTATCTATAACTCCCTGTTGAGTGAATATGCCGTGTTGGGCTTTGAGTATGGCTACGCCCTCGCTACCCCGAATGCACTCGTCCTATGGGAAGCGCAGTTCGGCGACTTCAGTAACGGCGCCCAGATCATGATCGACCAGTTTATCGTCCCTGCCGAACAGAAATGGCAGCGCATGAACGGTGTCACCCTCCTGTTGCCACACGGTTATGAAGGCCAGGGTCCAGAGCACTCCAGCGCCCGGATGGAACGGTTCCTGCAAATGTGCGCCGAATACAATATTATCGTCACCGATATCACCACGACGGCTAACCTCTTCCACGCCTTCCGTCGCCAGCTCGGCTGGCCTTTCCGCAAGCCGCTCATCAACTTTTCACCGAAGGCGAATCTCCGGCACCCCGGTACCTATTCCAAACTGGAAGAATTTACTAATGGCGGGTTCAGGGAAGTGATGGACGACACCTTTGTAGAGAATGCCTACAATGTGAAGAAAGTGCTGTTCTGCAGCGGCAAGGTCTATTTCGATCTGGCCGAACGGCAGCAGAAAGAAAATCGGAAGGATGTGGCGATCGTCCGGCTGGAACAACTCTATCCATTGCCTGTTCGTCAATTGGAGGCCTTATATAAAAAATATAGCCAGGCCGCAACTTGGTTCTGGGTACAGGAAGAGCCCCTCAACATGGGTGCCGCTTCCTTCCTGCAGATGAACCTGAAGAGCATTAATTATGGCGTCATCAGCCGCCAGCCCAGCGCCGCAACCGCAACGGGTTACTCCAAGGTACACGCGCAGGAGCAGGCAGAGATCATCGACACGGCATTCAGCATTTAGGAATTTTTCTAAAAAAACGCTCCCGTTGGGAGATAAACACACTCCCTTGGGGGAGAAGGAGGATTAAATGATCGACATTAAAGTTCCGACAGTAGGCGAATCCATCAGTGAAGTAACGCTGGTGAAATGGCTCAAAATGGAAGGACAGTATGTAGAGCGCGATGAAGTGATTGCTGAATTGGAAAGCGAAAAGGCAACTTTTGAAGTCAATGCAGAAAAAGCAGGTGTATTAAAGCTGGTAGGAAAAGAAGGCGATACCCTGAAAATAGGGGATGTGGTGGCCCAGATCGATGAGACCGCCGCAAAGCCCGAAGGCGCCGCTCCAGCCGCAGCCGCAGCGCAACCCGCCGCCGCCATGCAACCCGCCGCCGCAGCGCAATCCGCCCAGGCCAACGGATCATCCACCACCGCTGGCGCCGCCACGGCCACAGCCACGGCTGCTCCCGCAGTCGCTAAGGCCGCTCCAGCAGCCCAGGGCCCCGTCACCGCCGTGTCGAATGATATCAAGGCGACCCCCGTTGCAGCCGCCATCATCTCCGATAAAAAGATTGATGCCGGATCTATCACCCCCTCGGGTACCGGCGGCAAGATCCTGAAAAACGACGTGCTGGAAGCCCTGGCCCATCCCGGCCGCACCCCCGGCAAAGAACTGTTCGGCCGCCAGGACCGCCGCGAAAAAATGAGCAATCTGCGCAAGACCATCTCCCGCCGCCTGGTGGAGGCTAAGAATACAACGGCCATGCTCACCACATTCAACGAAGTGGATATGAGCGCCGTCATGGCCCTGCGCGCAAAATACAAGGATAAGTTCAAGGAGAAACACGGCGTGAACCTCGGCTTCATGAGCTTCTTCACTAAAGCCGTCTGCTACGCATTGCAGGAATGGCCCGCCGTCAACGCCTATATCGATGGTGATGAACTCGTCTATCATGACTATTGTGATATCTCCATCGCCGTCTCCGCGCCAAAAGGTCTAGTTGTTCCTGTGATCCGCAATGCGGAGAGCCTGAGTATGGCCGACATCGAAAAAAAGGTCGTCGAGCTCGCCACCAAGGCACGCGACAACAAGCTCAGCATGGAAGAAATGCAGGGCGGCACCTTTACCATCACTAACGGTGGTGTCTTCGGCAGCCTGATGTCCACGCCCATCATCAACATCCCCCAGTCCGCCATTCTCGGAATGCATAAGATCGAAGAGCGCGCCGTCGTCGTCGGCGGCCAGATCGTCATACGGCCGATGATGTACCTCGCCGTCAGCTACGATCACCGTGTCATCGATGGTCGTGAATCCGTCAGCTTCCTGGTGCGGATAAAGGAACTGCTCGAAAGCCCCGACCAATTGCTGTTCGGCAAAGATCCGCTGAAAGCGTTGCTGGAATTGTAAAAGCTTCGCCTGCACGACAGTGAAATTCGACAACCAGCTCCGCCATGCGACCGCCATCATCGACGCCTACAAAGGCGGCATGCCCCTGCACGCCTGGCTGAAATCCTTTTTTCGCGACAACAAGCAGATGGGCTCCCGTGACCGCAAGCTCCTCAGCACCCTGGTCTATAGCTACTATCGCCTTGGCCATGCTGTTCCCGCACTCCCCCCCGAAGAAAGGATCCTCACCGGTCTGTTCCTCTGCCATTCCCAACCCCATGAACTATTGAATTATTTCCGCTCGGACTGGAACGAAAAGATCGCGTTGCCGCCGGAAGAAAAGATCATCCTCTTTCAACAGGACCCCTCCGGCGCCGGCACAGATTTTCAAGTCGGCGACATCTTTCCCTGGAAGGACCAACTCTCCCCCGGGATCGACCACCGCGCCTTCTGCCTCTCTTTCCTCCATCAACCAGCCCTCTTCCTCCGTATCCGCCCCGGCCACGAACAGGCCGTTCGCGAAAGGCTCCCCAATGATGAATTCATCCCCCCATTTACCCTCCGCCTCCCCAACGGCTTCAACATCGAAGAATACTTTACTCCCGACCACGAAGTCGTCGTCCAGGACTACAGTTCCCAGCGCCTCGCCGACATATTCCCCTCCATCTCGCCGGAATCTGCGCCCCCCGCTACTTTCTGGGACGCCTGCGCCGCCAGCGGCGGCAAATCCATCCTCGCCCATGACCTCTATCCCGACATACGCATCACCGCCTCCGACATCCGCGACTCGATCCTCCATAACCTGGAAGGCCGCTTCCACGCCGCCGGCATAAAAAACTACACGGTCTTTACTGCCGACCTCACCCGCGAAAACCCGCCTTCCACCGCCGCAACGTCAGACCTCATCCTCGCCGACGTCCCCTGCACCGGCAGCGGCACCTGGAGCCGCACCCCCGAAGAACTATACTTCTTCAATCCACGGCAACTCACCCGCTACCACGAAATGCAACGGCAGATCGTCAGCAACCTGGTTGCCAACATGGCTCCCGGCGCGTGGCTCATCTACAGCACCTGCTCAGTATTTAAAAAGGAAAATGAAGACATCGCCGCCTTCCTGCGGGAAAATGCTGACCTGGAACAAGATAAAATGGAGAATATAAAAGGATATGATTCACAGGCAGATACCATGTTCGCCGCCCGCTTTCATCGGGCGCCATAGCCTTGGCGCCGCCGGCCCTAATTATGATCCACCACCGACATCGTGAGCTCGAACCCGATCTTATACCCCTGCTGCGTCCCATCCGGAGTCGGCGGCTGATACTCCCACATCTCAGTATGCCGGTAAATCAACCCGACATTTTTCGCATACGTCTCGCTCCAATAAGTCTGAGCCGCAAAAGAATTAGGATCCGTGATCGGTACATTAGTGGAGTCGGCAATCTGCAGGATAGTGGCCGTACTGTCGTACTTGGTTCCGTTATTCACCGTAAACGGCTGATTGACCTGCATATAGGTATAATTCCATCCGCCCAGGCTCAGGTTATTATAATCGGAATATAGAAAAAAATCTTGATACGGAGCGTATGGCAGATAAGTATTACCCGTCCAGCTAAAACCCACACTCATCGGCCCGGCCAGCTTGATAAACCGAAGATTGTTTTCCGTCAGATCAATCGTCGCCAACGTAGCCGAGACCGTATACGTCTCGTTTGTTGTCCAGGAATCCCCCAACGTATCGCTCAGGTATCGGACAACCACCCATGCCGTCGCCCCCGTTCCATCCACAGTAGTGCCTTCCACCGAATCCTTCGCCAGATAGCTCGTTATCGTATCCAGTTGCCCGTAATAATAAAAATTCAGGGAATCCATGCGGTAAGTAACGTACTTGCCGACCTGTAGGGAAATGAAATAATCAGTCAGCGGAGGAGCTGGATAATGAATCGTTTTTTTACAGCTGGTGATGGTTACCACGAGGGCAATAAGAAGGACTCCCGGGCGATTTTTCATGTAAAACTAACGTCCTGAAACCCTATTTATTGCCGCTTCGCTGGATTATGCCCCCTCCGATCACTTCGTCCCCCTCATAAAAGACCGCGCTTTGCCCCGGAGCGATACTTTTAGCCTTTTCATAAAACCGCACCCGCACCCCCCCCTCATCAGGATCCAACACACTCAACGTCCCCGGATCCTTATACCGGACCTTCGTAACAACCTCCATCCCGGGCGTAGCCCCGTCATATTTCATCCAATTGATCTTCGCCACCGTCATTTCCTGTTCGTCCAGGTCTTCCTCATCCCCGAGAACCACCGTATTCGTCTCCGGTCGGATCGCCGTGACATAGACCGGCCTGCCAAAAGTCACATCCAGCCCCTTGCGCTGCCCGATTGTATAAAAAGGATAGCCCTTGTGCTGCCCGAGAATTGCCCCGTTCTTATCTACAAAATTCCCCCCCGCAACCCGCTCTTCCAGCCCATCCACCCGGCGCTTGAGAAATCCCCGGTAATCATTGTCCGGTACAAAGCAGATCTCATAACTTTCGCTCTTCTTCGCCAGCTCAGGATAACCGTAATCCAGCGCCATCTGCCGGATCTGCGTCTTGCGGTACGGTCCCAGTGGCAACAAAGTCCTGGCCAAAAGATCCTGTTGCAGGCCCCAAAGGACATAGCTCTGGTCCTTGGTCTCGTCGACGCCCTTGGCGATAGTATAGCGACCATTCGCGCCCTGCCGGACCTGGCCATAATGACCCGTCGCGATGAATTCACAATCCATAGCATCCGCCCGCTTCAGCAGCGCCCGCCATTTGATATGTGTATTGCATAAGACACAGGGATTCGGCGTCCGGCCCGCCAGGTATTCGTCGACAAAATTCTCGATGACAAAATCCCCGAACTCTTCCCGGATGTCCAGCACGAAATGTGGAAAGCCGCGTTGCACCGCCGCCATCCGCGCGTCATTAAAACTGTCCAGATTGCAGCACCCCGTCTCTTTTTTCGACGCACCCGCACTCGCATAATCCCAGGTCTTCATCGTGATACCCACCACTTCATACCCTTCGTCGTGCAGCATCATCGCCGTCACGGTACTGTCAATACCGCCGCTCATCGCTACCAGCACCTTTCCTTTCCGACTCATATATAATTAAATTGGACCTCAAATTTACACAAAAATTCCCAGTTTGGCGTCCCCGCCGCCCGTTTCCTGACACCCCTCTCTATCCCTCATGCGGCCCTGCCAGATCCGTGGGAAAAAGGAGGAAAACTTCTCCCGGCCGCCCCATATAATTGCCGTAAATTGCCCTCTATCTTTAATATTAAATTTTACCAGTATGATAAAGCTTCAAGTAATCGGTAACCTGGGGAAGGACTGCGTTACCAACACCGTCAACGGCAAAAACGTCATCAATTTCAACGTCGCACATACAGAGAAATTCAAGGATGCCCAGGGCAACCAAAAAGATAAAACGATTTGGGTCGAATGTGCCTACTGGACCGATCGCACCGGCATCGCCCCCTATCTGAAAAAAGGGACCCAGGTATATGCCGAAGGTTCCCCGGAAGTGAGAACCTATCCCAAAAATGACGGGACTACAGGCGTCTCCCTCACCTTAAGGGTATCCAGCGTACAACTGCTCGGCAGCAGAGGCGCCGAAGGTGCAGATGGCGGTGGCGGCGGCGGATATTCCAGCAGCGCTTCCGCAGGCGGCTACAACCAGCCTTCCGGCGCTTCCCGCGTACCCTCAGCCGGCGAGGTCACCGAACCCATCGACGATCTTCCCTTCTAAACTTTGTTGGAAATCACTAGGAATCAAAAACCCCGCGTCAGCGGGGTTTTTGATTATACTCAATTCTCTCAATATCCCGGATTCTGGGCAATGACATTGTTACTCGTCAGCACTTCAGTCTGCGGGATCGGCCACAATACCTTGGTCGAATCTGCCATTTGGAAAGTACTCACACACAGGCCTTCGCGCCGCAGATCGAACCAATAATGGGCTTCGGCCGGAAATTCCAGCCTGTTTTCCAGCAGGATCTCCGCTTGCAGCGCCGGGACCGTCAAGGCAGTGGTATTGGCCAGGCCGGCACGATTACGCACCACGTTCACATCGCTCTGCGCCGCAGCAATATTCGGCGCACTGCCGAGAAGCACCGATTCGGCATGGATCAGGTAAACTTCTGCCAGCCTGATCAGCGTGACATCGTTGCTGCCGTCGGCCAGATCATATTTTGCCGTGCCGATCACGCCGGCTAACGGATAATAATTCACCGGGTAGCGCTGGTCGTTGATGGTATCATAAGCAGCTTTCAGCCCGGGCGCAGTGGCCACTTCATCCCGCCCATAATAATAGAAGTACAACCCGTTCGCATTCGTGGCATCGAACTGCAGCTCAAAAATACTCTCGGGCTGCTGGTTCTTGACAATGTAATTGGAGGCATAGCTTGCCGACAGACCCCCATTCGGCGTTAACGAGGACAACTGGCTGATGATGGTCTCGGCATCCGCTGCCGCAGCATCGTATTGCTGTATGTACAGCTCCACCCTTGCCCGTAAGGCAATCGCTGCATTCTGCGTGGCCTGACCGAAATTATTGGTGGCGGGAAGATTGGCAACCGCATAGGTCAGGTCACTGAGTATCTGGGTGAACACCTCCCCGGCGGTTGACCGCGCGTGTGGCGCCGCATCCGCGGCAGTATAGGTCGGCGTCAGCACCAGGGGAACACCCTCCCCGTTTGGATTGGAAAAACCCGAAGGCGTTCCGCCCCATAGGCGCATCAGGTCGAAATACATAAAGGCCCGCAGGAACTTCGCTTCACCCAAAGCCCCGGCAGTATCGAAGCCGGGACTGTTGATCTGGGCTGCAGAACCGATGATCGTATTGACCCTGCCGATACCCGCATAGATTTGATTCCAGTCAAAATCGATAGTGGTATTGTCCGGGGTGATATTTCTTTCACTCACCTGCGTATATTGAGGGAAGCTGCCTGTATGAACGGTATTGCCCGCTTCAAGATCTGCGAACAGCGTAAAATCCGTACCATAGTAACTTGCGTTCTGCAGTGCATTATAGGCGCCCAGCAAGCCCGCCGTGATAGATGGGCCCGTCGTAAAAGCAGTGGTTGAGTTCAGATCATTGAGTGGGTTTTGTGTCAGGATCTTATTGCAGCCCGGCGTCAGACCCGCACCCAGTAAAAATATGATGAATAGCTTTTTCATTTTGTTGATTATGTGTTATCCAAATAGATTATCCCGGCTTCACATCAGAATCCTACGTCCAGACCGAACGTGAAGGATTTAGACTGCGGATAGGTCAGGAAATCTGTGCCGGGCGACGTATTGCTGACACTGGACGTGCTGACTTCCGGATCGAAGCCGCTATACCTGGTCCATGTCTTCAGGTTTTGCGCCTGTACAAAGAATTTGACCGAACTTAGTTTTGTCCTTGATACCAGCGATTTGGGCAGTCGATAAGCCAGCAGAACATTTTTCAACCGCAGGTAAGAACCGTTCTCCAGGAACCGCGACGAAACGAGAGTGGCATTTCCGTTGGGATCGCCATACACCGCCCTCGGCATATTGGTATTGGTATCCGTCGGCTCCCAGCGCTTCAGCGTAGTGGCATACTGCCCGAACAAGCCGCTCATATTTTCGGCAAACTGCCTGTTCTCATTAAAGATCTTGTTCCCTACGTTGAACTGCAGAAAAAAGGTGAGATCAAAACCCCCATAGGACACCGTATTCGACAACCCACCGAAATATTTGGGATTCGCATTGCCGAGAATAGTCTCATCGGCAGAAGTGATCGCGCCGTCATGATTGAGATCCGCAAACTGAATGTCCCCCGGCGAAGTCGAATTGCCCGGGCTGTTACCCGCGGTCTGGACAGGCGCTTTGGCGATCTCAGCCTGCGAGTTGAAGATCCCGATCGCTTTATAACCATAGAAACTGCCGATCGGATAGCCCGCCTGCGTCCAGCTGGCAAAGCCTGACGGGAAAGGCGAACCGGAAATCTTCTTCACCAGATTCTTGTTGAAGGAAATATTAAAGGTCGTCGTCCACACAAATGTTCTGGTGGCGACTTCCGTGCCTGTCAGCGAAAACTCCCATCCCTTATTCGAAATGGCCCCGATATTCTGATTCACAAATGTAAATCCTGAACTGCCCACCAAAGGCCTTCGGAACAGCAGGTCGCTGGTCTCCTTGTCATAATAGTCTGCAGTAAAGGTCAGCCGGTCCTTGAACAGGCCGAGTTCCAGACCGACATCCGCTTGTTTGAGACTTTCCCATTTCAACGAATCGTTGCCGATCTGAAATGGGGCGAGGCCCGGCGCATTCGTGCTGCCATTCAGCACATAGTTGGACCCAACGCCTGTCTCCGGTTTGGAGGCATAGGGCAGCAGCCCGTTCGTATTACCCAATACGCCATAACTGCCTCTGATCTTCAGGTTGCTGACGTTCTTCACATTCTTGAAAAAGTCTTCATCCGAAATCCGCCAACCCGCACTGATGGCGGGGAAAGTGCCATATTGGGAATTCTGACCCAGCACCGAAGATCCATCCCTTCTGACGCTGCCGCTCAGCAGATACCTGCCTTTGTAGTCGTAGTTGACACGCAGCAGATAACCGATCTGGCCTACATTGGTCGTAGTGGAATTAGTCGTAACGGGCGTAGCAGCTGCCGATAGCTCCTGGATGCCATTCCCGGGAAAGTTATGCGCTGACGCTAGTATCTGCTGGACATTATCCAACTGGTAGGAAGCTACCGCCGTGGCCGTAATATTATGATCGCCATAGCTCTGTTTCCAGGTCAGCACGTTTTCATTCAGGGTGTTCAGATCCGTCGTATACCCCTGGTTGCCGATGCCATTGGGACCCGTGGCGCCCAGCAAGGTATTACTGGGTATGAACTGGAATTCATTGAACCCGACATAGTTCACACTGCCTTGCACCCGTAACGACAGGTTAGGAAGAAAGAAATATTCGGCGGCAAGATCTCCTATCACACTGTTGGTCTTGTCTTGCTGGAAGTACAGCTTGCCCGCAGCGATGGGATTTTCGATGATGCCGAGGTCGGGGCTATAGGCGTATGTGCCGTCGGGATTATAAGGCTTATAATAGGTGGGACTTAATACCGCCGTGCTCAATACCCCGTATATATTATTGTCATTGATGATCACGTTCTGAATGCTGCGGGTGACACCCAGTTCACCGGAGATCTTGAGCTTGCTCGATGCCGTATGGTCGAAGTTGATACGCGCCCCGTAACGTTTGTAATCCGACCCCAGGATAATACCGTCATTACCCGTATAGTTGGCGCTGACATAGAACTTCGTCTTGGCATCGCCGCCGGCTGCCGCCAGCTGGTAGTTGAACAGCGGATCATGTCTGAATATAAGATTCTGCCAATTCGTCGACGGATAGCTGGACGGCGCATTGTCCAAATCTGTCGCGCCAATGGCCTGCCCCGGTGTTACCCCCGGCCCGGCTGCATTGGTCACCTCCTCCTGGATGAGGTCGACAAATTGCGGGCCCGTCAGCGTGGGAATCTTCTTCCAGGGCGATTGCGTGCCCAGCGAAGCGTCCAGCGTTATTTTCGTCTTCTGGTTGGAGCCCTTTTTCGTGGTGATCAACACCACGCCATTCGCGCCCCTGCTGCCATAGATGGCCGCCGCCGCCGCATCTTTCAGCACCTCATAAGATTCGATATCATTCGGGTTCAGGTCCGACAGCACATTCAAGGTCTGGCCGCCATTACCAGCATTAAGAGCTATCTGGGAATAGCTGCCGGTATTGATGATCACCCCATCCACCACATAGAGAGGCTGCGAGCTGGTATTGATCGTACCCGCCCCCCTGATCAGGACAGAGATGCTCGCGCCGGGAGTACCCGAAGATTGTGTGACCTGCACCCCCGGAACCTTGCCCCTTAAGGCCTGATCGGGCCCCTGTATCGGAAGGTCGTCCATCGTCGAATCCTTCAGCTTGTATACCGCCCCGGTCAGACTTGCTTTCCGTTGCGTACCATAGCCGACTACGACGACATCCTGCAGGTCACTGGCCGCCGCCGCGACCAGCTGGACCGTGATCGGCTCAACCCCTTCTACCGTTACCTCCTGCCTGGCATAACCGACCGATGAAATGACCAGCGTCCGCTGCCCGGCGGGGACCGTCAGCTTGAAAGTACCATCCGGCCCCGTATTGGTGCCATGCTTTGTACCTTTGAGCACTACCGTGGCCGAAGGGATCGGACCGCCGGCGGCATCAGTTACTCTACCCGTAACAATGCGATTTTGAGCCGCGCCCCGTCCAAGCAATAGGAAGGTGCAGCAGAGAAAGAACAGAAATTTTCTCATACGTTTAATTTTCGTTTTTTAAATATGGCAGCAAAGCTTTAATTTCAAGGACCTGTTATTCAATGATTCATAAAAACACTTAACGTGAAACGATTGACACTCCTGGGTTACTGCAGTTTTTTGGCGTTTTTAATTTTTACCGGTTGCGCCAGCCCCGATACGAAAAATACCAGCACGACTGATTCCACGACGGCCTCCGCAACGTCAGATACCTCCGCAGCCTCCGTTACGAAAGACTGGAAGATCGGCGTCCAGATGTGGACCTTCCACACCGCAGGCCCCTTCGTTCAGTCTTTGGCAAAAGCAGACAGTGCCGGCATCAAATACCTGGAAGCCTTTCCCGGTCAACCACTGGGTGGCGGAATGCCAGATACTTTTGGCATCCGGATGTCCGACGCCAGCAAGGCTAAGATCAAGCAAATACTGCAGGACAAGGGCATGCAGATAGTCGCCATGGGCGTCATCCGGCCGAATACGATCGCCGAGTGGAAACAATATTTCGACCTGGCAAAATATTTTGGCCTGAGCTACATCACCGCAGAGCCGCTGAAGAACCAGTGGGACGGCGTCGACAGCCTCGCCGGCATCTAT
The DNA here is from genome assembly GCA_026225275.1 of Puia dinghuensis. GTDB lineage: Bacteria > Bacteroidota > Bacteroidia > Chitinophagales > Chitinophagaceae > Puia > Puia dinghuensis_B. The sequence continues at coordinate 10,994 of JAMFSL010000028.1, read as the reverse complement.
GGCATCAATGTCGCCATTCACGACCATCCCCGGCCTAACGCTTACTGGCATCCGGACTCCGTTCTGGCTGCCGCCAAAGGTCACCCGCATATCGGAGCATGCGCCGATATCGGTCACTGGGCCCGCAATGGCCTCGATCCTGTCGTCTGCTTGAAGGAATTGCAGGGTCATATCTTTGGTGTGCACCTCAAAGACATCGACTCTATCGGCAATACCAAGGCCAACGATATGGTGGTGGGTACGGGTGTGATCAATTATCCCCCCGTATTTCAGGAACTGAAACGCCAGGGATTCAAAGGGATGTTTTCCATCGAGAGAGAAGGCAACTGGTACAATAATGTACCGGATGTGATCGCGACCGTTAAATTTTTCAACGCTCAGGTCGCCGCATTAAAGTGAGAACGGTAGTAGAACCGCCTCGGTTGCCTGCCCTGATCGTCTGCACCCGATAGCCCGCACGCCACTGTGTATACGCCGCAGTGGCGTGCTTTTTTTCCCGATCTTCACACCCTAATAACCTCTCATGACATTTCCCTATCCCCGCCTCCTGTCCTTTACGATCGATATCTTTCGCAAGATCGGTTGCCCGGATCAGGACGCCCATACCGCCGCCACTGCATTGCTCAGCGCCGACCTCCGGGGCATCGACTCCCATGGCGTAGCACGCCTCATAGGATATGTCCGCCTGCAGGAGGCCGGTCGGGCGAACCCACGGCCCGATATCCGCATCATCCATCAGACACCCTCAACCGCCGTCGTCGACGGCGACAGCGGCCTCGGCCTCGTCGTAGCCCCATTCGCCATGCAGCTCGCCATAGAGAAAGCGGAAAAAGTCGGTACCGGCTGGGTAAGTGTACAGAACTCGAATCATTTCGGCATCGCCGGGTATCATGCCCTGCAGGCCGTTAAAAAGGATATGATCGGCATCGCCATGACGAATGCCAGTGCGCTGGTCGCGCCGACTTTCTCTATCGAACGTATGTTGGGCACTAACCCCATCTGCGTCGCCGTCCCCGCCGGCGAAGAGCCGCCCTTCGTCGCCGATCTCGCTACAACTACTGCCGCCAACGGTAAACTGGAGATTCTTCAACGTAAAAGTGAAGAAGCGCCCCTCGGCTGGATCCAGGACAAGGACGGACATCCGTCTACCAATCCGCATGAGCTGAAGACCGGCGGCGCCCTGCTACCCCTCGGCGGCGACCGTGATCATGGCAGCCATAAAGGATACGCCCTCGGCGCGATCGTGGATATTTTTTCTGCCATCTTGAGCGGAGCGAATTACGGCCCATGGGTTCCCCCCTTCCCCGCTTACGTCCCCATGCCCACCGGCATGCCCGGCAAAGGCATCGGCCATTTCTTCGGCGCCATGCGCATCGACGCCTTCCGCCCTGCCGACGAGTTTAAATTCCACATGGATAAATGGATCCGCCGCTTCCGCAGCGCCACCCCGGCACCCGGCTTCGAACAGGTGCTCATCCCCGGTGACCCCGAACGGGAAATGGAGGCAGAACGCCTCGCCAATGGAATCCCTTTGGTACCCTCCGTCGTAGACGACCTCAAAGGATTAGCCGCTAAATTAGGTGTGGAATTCCCCGCCTAGCCTTTATCTTTGCCCACCTCCGCCGAAGGCGGATGACCAAATCAAAGCCTGACTCCGCCGAAGGCGGATAGATCAAATTAAAGAGCTCATGAATCAGATTAAAGTAATGAAATTCGGCGGCACCTCCGTAGGCAAACCCGAACGGATGCGCCAGGTCAGCCAACTCATCACCGCCGACCCGTCAACACCCACTATCGTCGTACTCAGCGCCCTCAGCGGCACCACCAACGCCCTCGTCGAAATAGGTAACGCCATTGCTACCGGCCAGCGCGAAAAGGCAAAGGAGCTCATCGAAAAGTTAGAAGCTCACTATCAGACTTTCATCAGCGATCTCGTCAAGACGGCCCCCTCCCTCGCCAAAGCAAAAGCCATCGTCGCCGAACATTTCGAATTCCTGACGATCATCCTCCGCATATCTTTCAGCGAAGCGCTCAGCAAAGACATTCTCGCCCAGGGCGAACTGCTGTCGACAAAGCTGTTTTCCGTATTCTTAGAAGAGAATGGCATCGGCCACTCCCTCCTTCCTGCCCTGGAATTCATGACCATCGATGCACATGACGAACCCCAGATCAATAGCATCAAGACCAAATTGACCCAACTCCTCCAACAGCATAAGGATAAGAACCTTTTCATTACCCAGGGATACATCTGCCGCAATGCACGCGGCGAAGTAGATAACCTCAAAAGGGGTGGCAGCGACTACACCGCTTCGCTCATCGCCGCCGCTATCAACGCCTCCGTATGCGAGATCTGGACCGACATCGACGGGATGCATAACAATGATCCCCGCGTCGTCAAAAAGACCGTGGCCATCGAACAGCTCAGCTTCGAAGAAGCTGCGGAACTGGCCTACTTCGGCGCCAAGATCCTTCATCCGGCTTCCATCTGGCCCGCTCAGTTCTATAAAGTGCCTGTAAGACTGCTCAACACCATGCAGCCCGATGCCAAAGGCACCCTCATCACTGAAGCGGCCGGATCAGAAGGCGTAAAGGCGATCGCTGCCAAAGACGGCATCGTCGCCATCAATATCCGCAGCAGCCGCATGCTCCTCGCTTACGGTTTCCTGCGGAAGATCTTCGAGATCTTCGAAAAATACCGCACCCCGATCGATATGATCACCACCTCAGAAGTGGCGGTATCCCTCACGATCGAAAGTATTGCCGAACTGAAGGCCATCGTCCGTGAACTCGAACCCTTCGGTACGATCGAAGTCGAAGAAAACCATACCATCGTCTCCATTGTTGGGAACGAGATCGCTCATACCCCCGACGTATTGAGCAAGCTGTTCAGTGCGCTCATCCCCGTGCCTATCCGGATGGTCAGCTATGGCGGTAGTAAGCATAATGTTTCCCTGCTGATCCCCTCCGCCCACAAGACCGAGACCCTTCAATTGTTAAACAAGGGACTTTTCGGCCTCGAATAGGGGCTGGCCAATATTTTTGTTTTATTTTCATGGCATTAAAATTCCCGGTATTCCATGAAAAGGATTTTATCCCTGTTGATCGTCCTGTTGACCGCCTTCTGTTTTTTTGCCCAGGCACAGAACAATACCATCTCCGGATCGATCAAAGATTCCGCCACTGGCAGACCCCTCGTCGGCGTCAGCGTATTCCTTAATGGGAGCTCCAAAGGCACCGTCACCAAGGCCGACGGCAGTTTCGTGCTGGGGGGCATTCCCAACGGCAGATACGAGTTCATCGTTTCCGCCATCGGCTACGAAACCTTTCTCCGGGAATTCAGTAGCCACAGCCTTCCCCTCGTATTCAATCTGCGCCTCGGTGAAAAAGCCTCCGAATTGCAGGCCGTCACCGTTGAACCCTATTTAAAGGATGGCTGGGAGAAATTTGGAAAATTCTTCATAGAGAACTTCATCGGAACCACGCCAAACGCATCCGATTGTAAACTGGAGAACCGGAAATCGCTCCGATTTCACTATTATCCGAAGAGTAAACGCCTGCACGTGACGGCTCTCGACCCGCTGATAATCGAAAATAAGGCCCTGGGCTATGAGCTGGAATATCGGCTCGAATCCTTTGACTACGATTACGAGAGCCATATCGTCTCCTATTACGGCTATCCTTTCTTCCGGGAAATGACGGCAGATAACGACGGCCAGCAGCAACGCTGGGAACAAAGCCGCGAACGGGCCTACCTGGGCTCACTCATGCATTTCATGCGCAGTCTCTATAATGGCCACCTGCAACAGGATGGGTTCATCGTGGAGCATGAAATACAGGTGCCGAACATCGAGAAAGCACGAGTAAAAGCGATCTATACCCCCAATGTCACCAAGAATGACAGCATACCCATAGATACCCTGCATCATTACTGGGAGGTGCTCCGCGAGCCGGATTATTATACCCAGAAAATCCGCAGCTTCGAGGGACTTCTCACCCTCAAACCCGATCAGACCAGGAGCCTGTTCTTCACCGGCGATTGTACCGTTATCTTTGGGAATGGTAGACTGGGGATCGCCTATACAGAATCAGCCATCGAATTGATGACCGGCCATCCCGTCATTGTTGAAGAGAATGGCGGGTACTACCCGCCGAATGAGATCCTGACCAAAGGGAATTGGAGCCAGACCGAAAAAATGGCCAACCTCGTACCGCGGGACTTCGGGATGTATGGCAATGAAATTAAACTGATACCCCCGTCTCACCCCGATTTAATGCCGTAACCCGGCCCGGCCTATCGCTTCAACAATCCATTCGCATCCAACCAGTTTCGTAATCTATCCATCCACTCATCTTTGGTGGTAGGATTATGCATGCCAAAACCATGTCCACCCTTCGGATAAATATGCATCTCCGCCTGCACGCCATTACGTTGCAAAGCCTCATAGAATCGGAGACTGTTCGCCACCGGCACGACCTTGTCGTCACCGCAATGTACCAGAAAAGTAGGCGGAGTCGTCGCCGTTACCTGCAGCTCGTTCGAATATTCCTGCACCAGGGCCGTATCAGGGTGGGGGCCGACGAGATTGTTCCTGGATCCGTGATGCGTATAACCATAGCTGAAACTGATCACTGGGTACAATAGCACCATAAAATCCGGTCGCAGCGAAATCCCCGCCGGATTGTCGATATAGGCTTTTCCAAAATGTGTTCCCGCCGTAGACGCCAGGTGACCCCCCGCCGAAAAACCCATGATGCCCACACGGTCCGGATTGACTCCCCAGTCGGCGGCCCGCTGGCGCACCAGCTGAAGAGCCCGCTGTGCGTCCTGTAAAGGGCCGATCGTCTTGTCTATCATCGTCTCATCGCTAGGCATCCGGTACTTCAGCACAAAAGCCGCAATCCCCATCTCGCTCAATGCGCGGGCCACATCCGTGCCTTCATGTGTAATCGCCAGATGATCATACCCACCCCCGGGACAGACGATCACCGCCGTCCCATTGGCCGTTCCTGCCGCCGGCAAATACGCCGTCAGCGTTGGCCGGCTGACCTTGCTGAGCGAATGTCGCACCGGATTGCCCGACGGCTCATCCTTTTCCTCATCGGCTGTCGCCCTGGAATTCGGAATAGGACCAGCGCCATATAAAGGCAGTTCCTGCTGTGCATTCGCCATAATAATGGGAAATAAAAAAAGTAAAAAAGCAAGCTTCATAGTTAAATATACAAAAAACCCCGCCGTCAGGCGGGGTTCAGTATCATCATAAAACCAGTATCATCATATTACCAGCATCGCATCCCCATAGCTGAAGAATCGGTATTTGTCCTTGATTGCTTTCCTGTAAGCCTCCATCGCCAGGTCATATCCCGCAAACGCACACACCATGATCAGCAGGCTCGTCTTCGGCAGATGAAAATTCGTCACCAGCGCATCCGCAATATTGAACTGATAGGGGGGGTGAATAAAGGTATTCGTCCAGCCTTCCGAAGGTTTCAATAACTTTTCGGCAGTAAAGGAAGATTCCACGGCGCGCATCGTCGTGGTGCCGATCGAACAGATCCGGTGATTCCCCAGCCGGGCCTTGTTCACGATCTTACAGGCATCTTCTTCTATCCGGTAATATTCCGCATCCATCTTGTGCTTGCTCAGGTCTTCGACCTCGATCGGCCGGAAAGTTCCCAGCCCCGTGTGCAACGTGATCTCCGCAAAACGGACACCCTTGATCTCCAGCCGTTTGATCAGCTCCTTGCTGAAATGCAGCCCCGCCGTCGGCGCCGCGACAGCTCCCTCATGCTTCGCATAAACGGTCTGGTAGCGTTCTTTATCTTCTTCGTCAGGCTTACGCTTGATGTACTTGGGCAGAGGTGTTTCCCCCAGCAGTTCCAATACTTCACGGAATTCATCATCACTGCCGTCCCAGAGAAATCGGATCGTTCTTCCCCGGCTCGTCGTATTGTCGATCACTTCCGCTACCAGTTCGTCGTTATCGCCGAAATACAGCTTGTTGCCTACCCTGATCTTTCTGGCAGGATCCACTATCACATCCCACAGCCTGTTCGGCTTGTTCAGTTCGCGCAGCAGGAATACCTCTATCTTGGCGCCCGTCTTCTCTTTCCGACCATACATGCGGGCAGGGAAAACCTTGGTGTTATTGACGACAAAAACATCCTTATCGTCGAAGTACTCGAGGATGTCCCGGAAATGCTTGTTCTCGATCTGTCCGGTCTTGCGATGAACGACCATCATCCGGCTGTCTTCTCTCTTTTTCGCAGGGTGTTGGGCAATAAGGTTTAGGGGGAGATCAAACTTGAACTGTGAAAGCTTCATGTGGAATGTTTAATTTTAAGGTTTTGCCGAAAGTCGACAACTCGCACATGATACCAGGCAGGCGGTATGGATATATCGGAAAGATTCCGGTACAAACCAGGTCTTACGGCACCCGATTTGATATCATGAATTTTCAAGCGTGCGAAGGTACGAAAAAAAGTCATATTTCTCAAAAAAACGGTTTAGCAGCCCAAAATCACATCGCCCCGCCTCGCGCCCGCCACCCACTCGCGCCCCCTTCCTGACCTATCCGCACCATCATTCTCTGCTCTGCTTCGGCCGCCTGCGACGGCCTCTACGGGGCTAATATCTGCGGCCGCTTCGGCCGAAGAGCTTCGGGAAGGCTTCGTCCCTCGCCTTCCCTCGCTCGTACCCTTCGCTACCGCTCGGGTACCCGCCGGTCGGTTTCGCCCCGCATCCACCTTGAAATAATCCGCGCCCACAAAATAATTTTCCCGAATTGCCGTCTTTTATGCAACTTGTAATAATGAGATCAACCCCACTTAGGTGTAGTGTGCTGGTAGCCGTGCTTTCCCTCCTTTTGGCCTCGTCCCTGACAGCCCAGGTAAAGACAGAAAAGAAATACCCGACCTTATTGTGGGAGATCACCGGCAAAGGCCTCAAAAAACCCTCCTATCTCTTCGGGACGATGCATGTCAGCAGTAAGCTCGTCTTCCACCTCAGCGATTCCTTTTATCTCGACATCAAGAGCGCAGACGTCGTAGCCCTCGAACTCGACCCCCAACTCTGGCAGGACCAACTGTTCCGTTTCGAGAACATGGAGTCCAATCTTAAGTTGTATACCCAGGGCGCACCCAATGACTATCTCAACGAAAAGTCTTTCCAACTCGAAAAATACGACGACCGGATAAAATCAGCCCTGAGTGACGAACCTACCGTGATCAACGGGTTGCTGTATCGCACCTACCGGACCAGGGCGGATTTTGAAGAAGACACCTACCTCGACCTCTATATCTATCAGACCGGCCGCAAACTCGGCAAGCAAGCCACCGGCGTCGAAAACTATTTCCAGACCGAACGCCTCGTCATGGAGGCCGCCCAGGACATGATGAAAGATAAGAAGAAGAAGGCCCCCAATACCGACGGCGAATCCGCCTATGAAATTGAGCGAAAAAGCCAGGAAGCGTATCGCCAGGGCGACCTTGACCTCCTCGACTCTCTTGAAAAACTCATGGAGCCCTCGGAATCCTATATGGAGAAATTCCTCTACCGGCGTAACGAGATCCAGGCCGCCTCTATCGATAGCATCGTTCAGCATCATTCTTTATTCGTTGGGGTAGGGGCCGCCCACCTGCCCGGCAAAAGGGGAGTCATCGAACTGCTCCGGAAAAAAGGCTATACCCTCCGGCCTGTCATCATGCCCGATCGCGATGCCAACCGCCGGGATGATATCGATAAGATCAAGGTCCCCGTCACCTTCGCCGCCTTCACCTCGGAAGATGGCGATTTCTCGGTCGACCTGCCCGGTAAGTTATACCGTCGGCCCGAAAGCCGTGAGGCGGACTCTTGGCAGTACGCGGATATGAGCAATGGGACGTACTATATGATCGGCCGCGTAAAGACCCACAGTAGTTTCCTCGGTGAAAAGGATGAGCTCATTCTTAAAAAGGTAGACAGTCTGCTGTACGAAAACATTCCTGGTAAGATCCTCAGTAAGACGACCATTACCCGCAGCGGCTATAAAGGCTTCGATATTACCGGCCGAACCCGCCATGGTGATCTTCAACGGTATAATATCTTCGTTACCCCTTACGAAGTCTGGGTTTTTAAGATGAGCGGTACTAACAACTATGTTGACGGCCCCGAAGCCGAAAAGTTCTTCGGCTCTATCCACATCCGCAGCAGCCTTCCCGGCAGTTGGACCACTTTTTCTCCGGCCAGGGGCGGGTTCTCGGTTTCCATGCCCCACATCCCTGACGAAAATAAGAATCAATCTGACGAAGATGGACTCATCCGCTGGGAATATGAAGCCACCGATTCAGCTACCGGAGATGCCTATCTGCTCTGGAAAAAGACCGTCCAAAACTATCGTTTTCTGGAAGAAGATACTGCCGATCTGGCCCTCATGGAAGAAAGCTTTCAATTGTCCGGCTGGGTCGATCGGATCCTTAGCCGGCGCCTGGGGGTCAGTAATGGCCATCATTGTCTGGATGCCGTCTACCTGGGCAAGGATGGAAGTTATATCCGGGCGAAATTTGTCATCGCGGGGGCGGACGACTATGTGCTGGCTACACACAGCAGAAGTAAAGATCGGGCCTTTACCACCTTTTTCAATTCCTTTACCCTCACGCCCTACCTTTATTCTTCCTTCCGAAATTATACCGATACCTTCATGCGCATCGCCGTCACTACCCCGATGGTTCCGGATGTCGATTCCGGAATGCGTCATATCATGGAAAGGGCTACCAGCGAAGAATTTCTGAATTCCCTGCCCGATTATAACAACTACTGGCCCCACCCCAGGACCGCCCTGTTCCAGGACGATTCCACCGGACAGGCCGTATTCGTATCCGTAGAATCCTTTCCTAAATATTATTACCCGAAGGACACCGCCGCTTTCTGGCTGGATGAGACCAATGTGAAAAGACTGCGCCAGGACATGATCATCAGCAAAATGCAGCCTTTCCGGTTAGACGACCCATCCCCCGCCACCTCGCCCAAGGCCCCCTTTTCTGGTTATCGCATGACCCTATCCGATACCAATACCGCGCGCCAGATCAACGTATGCCTCTTTCTGAAAGACAATCACCTCTTCCGGATACTGTCCCTCACCGATTCCCTCGAGCCGTCCGGCGATTTCATCCAACGGTTCTATGCCACCCTCCACCCCTCGGACGCCCAAGCCGCCGGCGCAGGCGCCCCGGGTGCCGAGACCCCCGGTCCCTCCCTCTTCACCAGCAAGCTGGACAACTTTTTTCATGACTTTTATAGCACCGATTCACTCACCGCGCAAAGGGCCCGCGAGGCGATTCCCAATGTCTATTTCGGCCCTGCCGGCGTGCCTGCACTGTTGAAAGCAATCAACACGCTTCCCTATAACAGCAAAGATTATTTCGATACCAAAACCCGCCTTATCAACGAGCTGGGGTATATAGATGATTCCTTGGCCATCAAACCCGTGGTGGCGGGATTGCAGCAGATCTATGAAAGGGCTGGCGATACCAGCACTTTTCAGAATGCCGTTTTCAAGGCCCTCGCTCACCACAAGACGCGCCCTGCCTATGACCTGCTAAAAAAGTTGATCGTGCAGGACCCGCCCGTCTTTGACAATACTTCGGATTACAACTACCTGTTCCAGGACCTGGGGGATTCCCTGACCTTGGCCAGTACCCTTTTCCCCGATCTGCTCCAACTGGCTGCCGTCGATGACTACAAAGGCAACGTACAGGGATTGTTGGCCGGGTTGGTGGACAGCGGCTACCTGCAGGGCAAAGATTATTCCGCCTGGTTCAGCCAGATCTGGTTCGACGCCAAGATCCAATGGAAAAAGCAGGAGGGTAGGGACGAGAAGAAATTGCAGAAGAAAGAGGACGACAATAGTGATGAGAATACAGAGACTGCCGACGACGAAAACGGCAACGAACTGGACGACTATGCCATTTTGCTGGAACCCTTCTATGAAACTAACCCCTCCATTCCACACTTTTTCGACAAGATGTTGCAAAGCCGGGATGCCATGTTGCGCCTCAATACGGCCGTTTTATTAATCCGTCATTCCCGGCCTGTAGCCGATTCGGTCATCCGGAACCTGGCGGCGGCCGATGCCTGGCGCAGTACACTGTACCGTGCCCTGGTGTCCATTCACCGTACCGATCTCTTCCCGGGTCGCTATAAGAACCAGGTCGACATCGCCCGGAGTCTGCTGGCCGCCGGACACAACAACGCCGCATTCGCAGACATCCAGTTAGTCGGCCAGCGGGAAGTACAGTTCAAGGAGTCCAAAGGGAATGTCTATCTGTTCAAATATAAGCTCGGAAAAGATGACGATTGGCAAATGGGCCTGAGCGGCATCCAGCCCGCCAATCTAAAGGAAGTCAATACGGCGACAGAATTCGTCACCCTGACGGCCAAAAAGCTTCGGCAGGACAAACCCGTCAATACCCAGTTCGACGATCAGTTAAAACGACTGCTCTTTTCCAAACGCAAAAGCGCAGCGGGCTTCTACCTGGACCACAACTATTTTGACCGCGGCAACGAGGAAGATTAACGGCTAGCATTCAACGGCCTGTCAGATAATGTTTGTTGAGAAGCGCCTCCAACTCGCCCGATTCCGCGAGGATCCCTTCCACAAATTCTCTGAACACCCCTTCCCCCCCTTTCTTAGTCAGTACCTTAGTAACTAATCGTTGAATGTAGATCGGTGCACTCGAAGGGCAGGCTGAAAATCCTACTTCCCGCAGCACCGGAATATCGTTGATATCGTCCCCTATATAAGCCACCTCACTCAGCGAAATCTGCAGCTCCTGGCAGATCGCCTGCATCACCGGCAGCTTATCCTTGATACCCGTATGACAACGGGCGATATTGAGTTTTTCAGCTCTCCTTTTCACTGCCTGCGACGGCTCACCCGTAATGATCGCCACCGGTATATCCAACAGGCGGCAAAATGTAACCCCCGCGCTGTCGTAGGTATTGAACCGCTTGAATTCAT
>JAMFSL010000220.1 GCA_026225275.1 Puia dinghuensis | reverse complement strand
TGCGGAATATGAATGCGCTGGTCACTATTAAAAGGCCGGCAGGGCTTGCCTTTGAGGCGTTGGGCAAGGGCCACCAGAAAATTCACGGATATGATATTATGCGGCAATTTGCTGCCAGACATAGCAAATATCTCTCCCTGGTAATACCCGTGCTTTTGAGCCTGATCTTCCTCCCAGGCAAGATATTCTTCTACTGTCAGTCTCTTTTTGCCATAGGCTGCAATCGGCTCTCTGACTTCCTCTCTGACTTCCCCACTGACTTCCGCGAAGTCAAAGTCTTCCGTATCTGTCATCCTGGTCTTATACTTATGGGGAGTGCGCCGCTTTGCTTTTACAGAGCCGCCTTGTCCGGAATTGTCGATTTCATCAGGATTCTTAGGTTCCATCCTCAAATTTACCTTTCCCTTTAGGATTTTTGAATAAACTTTTTCAACATCCCACCGTCCTAATCCACATCAAAAAGATAAGGAACCCGACTAAATTCCAGGAAGAGGACATTTAACGGAGAAAGGCCGGTAATCCATGAAATTTGCCTTTAATTGGTATCGAATTTGCACATCGACTGTTAAGTTTCTACTTTTACACCCTGAAATGGATAGCCCCTGAGAAAGATTTGGAAAATAATTCGAAACACATTACTTGTTTTGCTACTATTACTGGTGTCGACATGGGCATTGGTGCAGTTGCCGGCGGTACAGACCTGGTTGGTCGCCAGGGTAACTTCCCGACTGTCACACGACCTTCATACGACTATCCGGATCAAAAAAGTCAACTTCTCTCTCTTCAATAAAATGATCCTGCAGGGGACACTGATAGAAGACGCCAAAAAAGATACCCTGCTATATGCCGGAGCGATTAAAGTCAATATCACCGACTGGTGGTTTTTCAAGGATAAAGCCCAACTCCAGTACATCGGCCTGGAAGACGTTACGATCAAATTGCAACGCGACGATTCTGTCTGGAATTATCAGTTTATCGCCAACTATTTTTCCGGCAGCGCAGACGACAAAAAGAATATCCAGCCCGGAACCATCGCCGGGGCGGTCATAAAAGATACAACCAAGAGCCTCCAACTGGACCTCAAACAAGTAGACCTCTCTAACATACATATTCTCAAACGGGATGGCTGGCGAGGGGAAAACATGGAATTGCGGCTGGGAGGATTGGAACTCTATGCGGATACGATCAGCTTCTCCGATAAGGTCGCGCGGATCCGCAACCTCAACTTTACCCGGCCGGATTTCATCCTGACGGATTATCAGGGTCGGCGACCGACACCTCCGGACGATACCTCAGTAATTGTCAATGATCCCCTCCACCTGCGGCTTAACCCTGCCGGATGGGACATCACCGCGGGTGACATAACCATCCACAATGGCTCTTTCCGGCATGAACAATCAGAAGACACCGTCGTCAATAAATACTTCGATGGCAACCATATTTATTTCTATGCCGTCAACAGTGATTGGAATAATGTGCGGCTTAGCCGGGACACGATCACCGCGCAATTACAACTCAGCACAAAAGAACGCTGCGGCCTGGAAATCAAAAAGCTTAATTCCCGGATCAAATGGTATCCGGAGGCGATGGAATTCGCACGCCTTGACCTGCAAACAAACAAGAGCCATCTGCGCAATTACTTCGCCATGCGATTCAGAACGCTGGACGATATGTCGGACTTCGTCACCCGCATCCATATGGCGGCGTATTTTTCCGACTCTGATATCGATAGTGACGATATCGCCTGGTTTGCCCCGGATCTCGGCGACTGGAAAAAACATATCCGCATCACCGGCGATATCCGCGGCACGATCGAAGACCTCCGCGGACGGCAAGTCGTCCTTCAGGCCGGAAAGAATACCCTTCTTAACGGAGATATCCACCTGAAAGGTTTGCCGGATATCCAGCATACTTTTATCGAATTTAAATCCAACGATTTCCGGACGACCTACGAAGATATGGTCACCCTCGTGCCCTCTGTCAAAACAGTGACGCAGCCCCGCATCGATCAGGTGGAATACCTGCGGTTCAAGGGAGATTTCACCGGCACGGTCCGGGACTTTGTCACCAAAGGCACGATCGAAACCAATCTGGGCACTTTGGTGACGAACCTCAATATGAAACTTCCGGCCTCGGGCGCCTCTATCTATTCAGGCACTATTAGCACGGACAGTTTCTACCTGGGCCGCTTTCTCGATAATGACAACTTTGGACAAATTGCCTTTCAGGGGAAGATCAATGGGACGGGACTTAAAACAGGTACGCTGAGCGCTACCCTTGACGGAACGATCAACAGCCTGGAATTCAACCACTATACCTATCAGCACCTGAAAATCAACGGAGCCGTCGCCAAGAAAAAATTCAACGGCGAACTCGTCGCCGGCGATCCCAACCTCGATGCTCACCTCAATGGACTCATCGATTTCAGTCAGTCCCTGCCCAGATTCGATTTCCAGGCAGAGGTAAAAAAGGCGGATCTGAGTAAACTGAATTTCGTCAACAAAAAATTGGAATTCAACGGCAAATTCAAATGCAACTTCACCGGTGACGATATCGACAACTTCCTCGGCACTGCCAGTATCTATGATGCCTCGGTCTACAAAAATGGCCAGCGGGTGTCTTTTGATTCCATGACCCTGGAATCAAGTATCGTCGACAACAACAAAACGATCACAGTGGTCAGCAACGAATTTGACGGAGCGATCGTGGGCGAATTCTCTATCAAAGACCTGCCTGCCTCCTTCCAAACCTTCCTCAATAAATACTATCCCAGCTATATCAAACCAGCGAAAACGGTACCGACTAACCAGAATTTCAGCTTTGTCATCACTACTAAAAAAGTCGATGAATACATCGACCTCTTCAATACGGATCTCCAGGGCTTTAACAATGCCGGACTCAGCGGCCGTATCGATACCCGGGATAATCTCCTGGACCTTAACGTGGACCTGCCCGCTTTCAGCTACAAGCATATCGATTTTGCCAACCTTACCCTGAAAGGAAGAGGCAGCCTCGACAGTCTGTCCATGGAGACGAATATAGGCGATGTGACGATCAACGATAGTCTGCACTTCCCCGGCACCCATCTGCTGCTACACTCGGCGAACGATCTGTCCAGCCTGGACATTACGACGAGCGCCAACCAGACGCTCAACTCCGCCAATATTTCCACCCGTGTGCAGACTCTTCCCACCGGCGTACAGGTTACCTTCAATCCTTCCACCTTCGACATCAACAGCAAGATCTGGACGATCGATAAAGACGGTGTGCTGACTTTCAACCGGAATGTTTTTTCTGCAGATGACTTCAGTATCCATAGCGGCGACCAACAACTGCTGATGGTGACGCATCCGTCAGCAGAAGGCAACTGGAATGACATCCATGTAGATCTGAAAAAAATCAATATCGGTGACTTTACCCCCTTCGTCGAAAAAGCCGAAAGGATCGAAGGGCTGCTGACCGGCTCAGTCGAAATCACCAACCCCTTCAATAAACCCACGGCCGACTTCCAGGGTACGGCAGAACAATTCCGCTTCGCCAATGACTCGATCGGCAAGCTGGATCTCTCTGCCAATTACCAGAAGTCCACCGGCCTCGTCCGTGCGACCCTGCATTCGGATAACAAAGACTATCACCTCGACGGCCAGGCCCTGATCAATACCGACAGCACCGCCGCCGGGCCCCCGATCGATATCACCTCCGACGTCGCCGACATGAAAGTCGATATTCTTGAAAAATACCTCGGCGGCGTCTTCACTAACCTGACCGGGAATGCCAAAGGTAAATTGCGGATCACCGGGCCCGCCTCTCACCTGCTCTACCTCGGTACGGTCCAACTGAGCAATGCCTCACTTAAAGTGGCATATACCCAATGTACCTATAAGATCCCTGCCGCCACCATCCTCTTTAAAAAGGATACGATCGATTTCGGCTCCTTCCAGGTAAAAGACCGCTTCGGCCACACTGCGGACCTGCTGCATGGCAGACTCTTTCACCATGCCTTCGACGATCTGGGCTTCGACTTCGAATTCAATACCAACCGGCTGTTGCTCCTGGATACAAAAGCCACGGACAACAACCAGTTCTATGGCACAGTCGTCGGCAAAGCAAGGATAACCCTCACCGGACCCGAAGAGGCTATGGTGATGAATATAAAAGGAGCGCCGACTGACAGTTCTAATATCTACCTCCCGCCTTCCGTCACCCGGGAGAGCGGCGAGGCTGACTTTATCCAATGGAAGGTATACGGTACGGCCATGTCCGGGCAGACCTCGTCAAAAGGCAGTAACCTACTCTGTAACCTTGATCTCGACGCGAACAACTTCGCAAACGTCTATATGATCCTCGACCCGATCAGCGGTGACATGATCAAGGCCAACGGGCGCGGCAACCTGGTAATTAAGGTAGGTACGACCCAGGACCTGGTCCTGACCGGCCGGTATGAGATCGACCGCGGCAGCTATAATTTCACTTTTCAGTCCTTCATCCACAAGCCCTTTATCCTCAGCGAAGGCGTGGGCAACTTTATCCAATGGAATGGCAACCCTTATGATGCCACTATCGGGATACAGGCAGTGTACAAGGCAGAAAATGTCCGCTTCAGCGATCTGGGATTGACGGGAGTCAGCGGCCTGGCTATCACCAGCCAGAATGTCCTTCACTATCGGGGCGATATCCTTGTCACAGCCGATCTGACCGGCAGACTGACGGAGCCGACTATTAAGTTCCAGATCGATCTGCCACCCAACAGCCCGCTGAAAAATGACCAGGATGCCCTTACCCTGTTGCAACGTATCCAGAGCGACGACAACGAACTAAATAAACAGGTCTCCTGTCTCGTCGTCCTCAACAGCTTCGTGCCCTTGTCTACCAGCTCGAATACCTTCGATGCCAGCTCGGCAGCAGCAGATGCCGTGGTCAGCAGCATTTCCGGCCTGATCTCCAACGCCTTCAGCAAGACGGTCCAGGCGCGCCTGCAGCGGATCTTCAAGGACAATAGCCTCCGCGTCAACTTCAACACCTCTGTATATAATGGTAGTAATGTCATCCTGACGGATGTCGATCAAAGCAAGCTGGACTACGATCGCACCAACCTGAATTTCTCTATCGGCAAAAGCTTCATGGACGAAAAGCTGACGCTCAACGTCGGCAGCGCCCTGGATTTCGGAATGACCACAGCGCAGGAGCAGGCCGCTGCTTTCGAGTTCCTGCCCGATATCACCGCGGAATATAAGGTCACTCCCGACGGCCGGGTAGCCCTGACCCTTTTCTATCGGGACTCCTATAATTATTTATCCGGTGGTAACCACACGCTGAACAGCTCGGGCAGCAGTATTTCCTACCGCCGGGATTTCGACCGCATCGACGAACTGTTTAAAAAGAAGAAGAAACCCCAAAAAGAGAAGATCCCACCACCCCCTGCGCCAAAAGATCCGGTTGTCAAGGACGATACCACTAACAGCGGCCAGACGCCAAAGACTACAACTCCCTGAGGATCTCATGCCCCAGCTTGTCACGCTTGGTCTTTAAATATTTTTCGTTGTGAGGATTGGGATGGATTTCAATGGGCACGGTCTCGACGATTTCCAGTCCATATCCCAGCAGACCCGCTCTCTTACGCGGATTATTGCTCATCAGCCGCAGCTTGTTGACCCCCAGGTAACGAAGGATCTGTGCCCCTACTCCATAGTCCCGCTGGTCCATCGGGAAACCCAGGTGGAGATTGGCCTCTACGGTATCCATACCTTCCTCCTGCAGCTTGTAAGCCCTGAGCTTGTTCAACAACCCGATGCCCCGACCTTCCTGGTTCATATAAAGGATCACCCCCTGCCCTTCCTTCTCCACCAACCGCATGGCCTCATGCAGCTGCTCGCCGCAATCGCAGCGGAACGAGCCGAGGATATCGCCGGTAAAGCATGACGAATGGACGCGAACCAGCACCGGCTCGCCAGCCTTCCATTCCCCTTTGATCAGCGCCAGATGTTCGCTATTACTATTCTTTTCCCGGAATGCGACCAACTTGAAATGACCATATTTGGTGGGCATATCTACCCGCACGATCTCCTCGATCAGCGAGTCGGTCTTGAGGCGGTATTCGATCAGATCCTTAATGGAAATGATCTTCAGATCGAACTTTGCGGCAATTTCTACCAGTTCGGGCAGCCTGGCCATCGTACCATCCTCATTCATGATCTCCACCAGCACCCCTGCCGGCTCAAAGCCTGCCAGCCGCGCCAGGTCGATGGTCGCTTCGGTATGGCCCGCACGCCGGAGTACCCCGCCCCGCTTGGCCCGCAGCGGAAAGATATGTCCCGGCCGGCCCAGATCCTCGGGTTTCGTGGCCGGATCGATCAGCGCTTGTATCGTTTTGGCCCTGTCATGGGTGGAAATACCCGTCGTACACCCATGCCCCAGCAGATCCACCGAGACGGTGAAGGGCGTTTCATGCAATGCTGTATTATTATTAACCATCAGCCCCAGCCCCAATTCATCACAACGTTCTTCTACCAGTGGAGCGCAAATCAACCCGCGCCCATACTTGCTCATAAAATTGATCGTTTCCGGCGTCACCTTACGGGCCGCTGTAATGAAATCACCCTCATTCTCCCGGTCTTCATCATCGACAACAATGACCAACTTACCCTGCCTGATATCTTCTATTGCGCTCTCTATTTTGGACAACATGTAATTCGAGGTTTATGTGTGTAAAATTAACAATAAAAACGCCGGAAAGTTAGAAAAGGATGCCTGCCACCCCTGCTCGCCTAAACCACTATTATCAATGTTAAGAAAACGTTAACATGCAGCTTTTCTACAGATTTAGCTTTCTTTAGCTTTGAATCCTCCCCCATCCTACCAAAAACCACAGCGATTATCAATCCCGCAGGAGCATGTAACTGGGTCTGAGATATAGTTTTTAACCGTTTTTCCCCAAATAATGCCGCATTGCTAATTGAAATGCGGCATTACTATTTTTTCTTATATTTTTGCCCGACTGCTGCCGTATGTTAATGAAAGCTTAACAAACCGCTAATATCTGTTAATGATTTCATAATAGGTGATCATCATATCGGACCCGGATTGTCTGTTTCTTTGCACGCGCAAAACCACTTTATATGATAAAACAACTGCTATTCACTTTATTAACAATGCTTTCGATGGGGTACGCATTTGCCCAGGAAACGACTTCTCAGATCGAGGGTACAGTCGTTACTGACAGCAAAGCAGGATTGGCCGGTGCTACTGTAGTAGCCCTCCATACGCCCACCGGTACTAAGTACACTACGACCACCCGTAAGGACGGTCGCTTCAACCTCGCGGGTCTCCGCGTCGGCGGTCCCTACACCCTCACCATTACCTATGTAGGATTCAAAGAAGAAAAACAGGAGAACATCAACCTGGTTCTTGGTCAGGATTTCACCTCCGACTTCACAATGATTCAGGAAGCCAAGGAATTGCAGGCAACGGTCGTCTCCGCCGCCCGGCAGAACAAGATCTTCAATAACGCCCATACCGGCGAACAGGAGATCATTACCAGAGCCCAGATGGAACAGCTCCCCACAGTGAGCCGCGCGCTGACGGACTTCACCAAACTGGAGCCTACCGCTAATGGTCTGAGCTTCGGCGGTACCTATTCCGGTTTCAACAACGTGACGGTTGACGGTGCTGACTTCAATAACTCTTTTGGTCTTTCCAGTACCCTGGGTGGCCAGACCAGCGCCCAGCCTATTGCCCTGGACGCCGTGGATCAGATCCAGGTCAATGTCTCTCCTTATGACGTAAGACAAGGTGGATTCACCGGTGCCGGTATCAACTCGGTGACCCGTGGAGGTACCAACCAATTCAAAGGTTCCATCTACACCTATCTGAAAGGACCGAATACTATCGGTTATAAGGCTGATGACTATGACGCCGCCAAAACTCCCTTTACCTATAATGTGACCGGCGCTTCCCTCGGTGGACCGATCATCACCAACAAACTGTTCTTCTTCGTCAGTGCTGAACAGGATATCCAGACGGCTCCTGCCACCGGTATCATCCCTTCAGACGCTACGCACTCTCCCGTACCCAATGTTGTCTCCCAGGCCAGCGTCGATACGTTGAACATGATATCCAGCTACCTGAAGAGCCAGTACAATTACAATCCCGGTGCTTATGAAGGCTATAGCTTCAAGACCAACAACTACAAGGTCAATGCCCGCCTCGATTACAATATCAACACCGCCAACGTATTGACCTTGAAATACAACTACCTTAAATCCTACCAGGACGAGTTTGCCAGCACAAGTCGTCCAACCGGGTATATCGGTAACGGTGGGCAGCCCGGTACGTACGCCATGCCTTTCCAGGGTAGTGGCTACCGTATCAATAATAACCTGGATGTTTATATTGCCGAGTTGAACAGCCGTTTCGGTAACTCCGCTTCCAATAAACTGCAGGTAGGTTACACCCGGGAAAGAGACTTCCGTACGCCCCAGTCCTCTTCCACTACCTTCCCGCTGGTGGATATCCTGTCTGCTTCCAGCTCCGCCAATATCATGACCACTTTTGGTTATGAGCCTTACACCTATAACAACACGCTGAATATGGACTCCTATCAGCTGTCGGATATCTTCACTTTCTACAAAGGAGCACACGAAATCACTATCGGTTCACAGAACAGCTATAAGAAGTACCAGAATGCCTTCGCGCCAGTATGGAATGGTGACTACCAGTTCAACTCGGCAGAAGACTTCCTGACCGGCAAAAACGCAGCAACCTATCTCCAGGAATATTCTACCCTTCCCGGTGCTGCATTCCCCTGGGCATATGCAGGTGCTACCAACCTGAGCCTCTTTGTACAGGACAAGTATCGGGCGACGAATAATTTCACGCTGACCTACGGTATCCGCGCTGACTATACGAACTATCAAAATAAGTTCACCGACAACACCAACTTCGATCAGCTGTCCTTCCTTGACGGAAGGAAATATGACGTAGGCAGCGCACCCAACGGCTTCTTCGTTGTTTCTCCCCGCGTTGGTTTCAACT
Organism: Puia dinghuensis; assembly: GCA_026225275.1. Lineage (GTDB taxonomy): Bacteria > Bacteroidota > Bacteroidia > Chitinophagales > Chitinophagaceae > Puia > Puia dinghuensis_B. Next base: position 16,496 of record JAMFSL010000220.1, on the reverse strand, counting down.
GGGATATCACGGGTGATAAGACCTGGCAGCTGCGTGGTGGCGCAGGTATCTTCGAAGGCGCTCCGCCATTCGTATGGATCGAGAACCAGGCTGCCAACAACGGTGTTCAGCTGGGTTCGATCGCATCAAAAAATGTCCCCTTCTTCTCGACGGGTCAGGCTGGTTTGAACAATTATCTGACCTCGAACAATATCAGCCAGACCACCACTCCTATCAGCTATGGCGTAGACGTAACCGACAAACACCTGAAATATCCGACCAAGCTGAGAAGCAGCATCGCATTGGACAAGAAGCTGCCTAACGACTGGACGATCACGGGTGAATTCCTGTACTCCAAGGATATCCAGGCAACCTACATGTACAACGCGAACCTGAATGAAAGCAACGGATTCGCCCTCAACAATGGCAGTGACAACCGTCAGCGCTATCTCACCGCGACTACTGGCTCAAACGCGTATTACGCGGGTAAAACCCAGGCCGATCCCGGGCTGCAAAATGCGATCATCCTGGCCAATACACACAAGGGCTATTCTTACTCGGCAACGTTGCGTATACAGAAGCAGATCCGTAACTTCACCGGTGGTGTTTCCTATACTTTCCAGAATACGATGACAGCCATGGAAGGCGGTTCTACTGCCTCTTCCCTTTGGGCTGCGAGAGCAGTAAGCGGAGATCCCAACAAGGCTACTCTGGCTCATCCCACCTGGTCCCAGCCCAACCGTGTATTCGCTTATGGTAACTATCGCATCGAATACGCCAAGCACCTCGCTACGATCATCGGTGCAACCTGGGAAGCAGCTCCCTCTGGTGTGACTTCCTACACCTATAGCGGAGACATCAACGGGGACGGCAACACCAGCAATGACCTGATCTATATCCCCAAGAACTCCAGCGACATCCACCTGGTAGATGCAGGTTCTGGTACTGCCGGTACTACGACTGGTACCGCGAAAGACCCTCGCACGGCTTCTCAGATCTGGGCACAGCTGAACAATTTCATCACTCAGGACCACTACCTGAATATCCACCGCGGTCAGTACGTAAAAGCCAACTCTATTGTTGAGCCTATGTACAAGCAGATGAACCTCCACCTCGGCGAAGACATCTACTTCTTCTCCGGCAGCGGAAGCAGCAGAACCAAACACACCCTTTCCCTCACAATGGACATGCTGAACGTTGGCAACTTCATCAGCAAAGCCTGGGGTGTAGAAAAATTTGCAGCCACCAGCACTCCGCTGAAATTTGAAGGCATGTCAGCAGACGGTAAAACACCGTATATCTCCATGCCCTTCTCCGACGCTACCAACTTAGTACCTTACACCAGCAGCTTTACGCCCAGCACCACGCTGGCTTCCCGCTGGCAGGCCCAGTTCGGTATCCGGTATATGTTTAACTAAAATTGACTGTCATCATCATAGAAAAAGACCCGCTCAAGAAAGCGGGTCTTTTTTTTATGTCTTTCTCCGCTTACAGAGCTTCGGTAATGAACTTCGGCGAAGCGTCGTTCCTAGCTTCACCTCGTTCGTACCCTTCGAGACTCGGGTACCTCCCTCGCCTAGAACTTCGCCCGAACTTCGTCCCTCGTTCGGACTCGTTCGTATCCTTCGGTCCCCTTGGATACGCACGTACCCTTCGTTTCACTCGGGTACTTCGCAGTCTAACGGGGCTTATATCTGTCCTTCGGACGCCGGGCCCGTGGCCCGTCTGGCCCATCCCCACAGCAGGAACTCAGGCATCGCCTGCGCCCAGGTAGCCACCTCATGCCGCCCCCCTTCGATCTCAAGATAACGGATATCCCGGGCGGGATCATATCCTTTGCGCTCCAGCTCGCTTATCAGATCGCGCGTGTCATCAATGGAATCGATAACCCCATTGTGATTGCGATCTTCCTGCTCATCCTCGGTCCCACATTCGAAAAAGAATTTCAACCAGGGATAATATCCTCCCTGGCGAACCTCCTCATGCATGATCCTGTCGCGATTTTCATCATAGGCAGGATCGTTCTTATCCTTTGCCCGCCACCAGAAACTGCCGGAGAAGAGCCCGACCAAGGCGAATTCCTGCGGATGGCGCCATACAATGTCCAGCGCACTCAACGCCCCCAGCGAGAATCCTGCAAAGGCCTTATCCTTAAAATCCTGAATCGCATATTTCCGGTGAATCGCCGGCAGCAGTTCCTCCATAACAAACCTGCTATAGCCAGTCGCCTGCTTTCCCCGTCCCTGGTAATCCGGCTGACCTGCCGTCCCGTATTCCATCTTTCTATCTGTACCCGCATGGATACCGACACATAATAATGGAGTCAGACTGCCCCGGCCGTAAAGATCATCCAGCATACCGGCCATCCCGAGGCGGTCCAGATCCTGCCCGTCATTGATCAGCAGAAGGCTTATTCCGGGTCCCGACTGCCCCAACGATCCGTCCGGTCCCACTGCAGACGGCCTGCCTCCCATCCCGGTTAAATAGAAATCCACCTGTACGCTACGTTGCAGATGGATGGATTCCAACAGCATGGTTTCTTGTAGGATATTCGTGCTCTTTTCAATCGACATAGCGTCAAAAATAAGGATTTTGCGGAATTGGGCGTTTTCGGTAATTTAAGCAATGGACTTGGGCGAGCAATATCAAAAATGGCATTCCCCGGCGATCGGCCGGGAGTTCGAAATGCTCACATTTGGCCATGCCGGTTATCCGGTGATCCTGTTTCCCACCTCGAAAGGATCATATTACCAAAATAAAGATCAGGGATTGATCGAGACAGCCCGCTGGTTCCTGGAGAACGGAAAGGTGAAGATCTATTGCCCCGACAGCCTTGACAGCGACAGTTGGTACAACAAGTCGATTCCCCCAGCCCAACGGGCTTATAACCAGACGCTGTATGACCGGCTCCTAATGGAAGAGATCCTGCCCGGCGCCGCCCGGGAAACCGGTCACAACAGGATTGTCGTCGCAGGCGGCAGTTTCGGCGGGTACCATGCCGCCAACTTCGCCTTCCGCCATCCTGCTTTTACCAGCCATTGCTTTTCGATGAGCGGGATCTTCGACATCCGATCCTTTACCGACGGTTATTATGACGACAATGTCTATTTCAACAACCCCGTTGATTTCATCCCCGGCGACAACGATCCCGCGCTGTGGCGAATGTCGATCGTACTGGGAACGGCAGACCGGGATATCTGCCGCGGACAAAACGAATCGATGAGCAGGATACTGTCGGCCAAAGGAATCCACCACTGGCTGGATATCCGCCAGGATCGTGATCATGATTGGCCGGTGTGGAGAGAAATGTTCCCCCACTACCTGTCCCTGTTACCCTAAGCGACGGCGAACCAGCAATAATGCCACGACGCCACCACAATACTAACATTAACGAATATGAGCACCCATAAAAAAATAGGCATCCTCTTCGGCAAGGAAAGAAGCTTCCCCATGGCTTTCATCGAAGCTGTCAATCGGAGGAACACCGCCGGTATCACCGCAGAACCCGTCCGGATTGAAAAAGTGGTCCAGGGCGACCCGGACAACTACGCAGTGATCATCGACAGGATATCACAGGATGTACCCTTCTATCGCGCCTACCTGAAAAATGCAGCACTGGGCGGTACAGCCGTGATCAACAATCCCTTCTGGTGGAGTGCCGACGAGAAATTCTTCAACAACTGCCTTGCCATCAGGAATGGCATCCCCGTCCCAAAGACAGTGCTTCTCCCTTCCCGCGAACTGCCAACCGATACCAGCGATCAATCCTTTTCCAACCTGGCCTTTCCTCTCGACTGGCCGGCGATCTTTAATTATGTGGGCTTTCCGGCATATATGAAACCATTCGCCGGCGGCGGCTGGAAGAGCGTCTACAAACTTCACGACGCCGAAGACTTCTACCGCAAACATGCAGAGACCGGTCAACTGGTCATGATGTTACAGGAAGAGATCGTCTTCACTGAATACTACCGCTGCTATTGCATCGGCGGTAAACATGTCCGGATCATGTCCTATGAACCGCGCAATCCGCATCACTTGCGGTACCATGCGGATTTCAGCCCGGACACCGAACGATTGCAGCAAATGGAACAGATCGTTCTCCGCATCAACGACGTCCTCGGCTATGACTTCAATACTGTCGAACTGGCTGTCCGCGACGGTATACCCTATGCCATCGACTTTTGCAATCCTGCACCCGACGCTGAAAAGACAAGCGTCGGCGAAGAAAATTTTAACTGGGTGGTCGAAACCGCTGCGGACTATGCGATCGAAAGAGCGCTCGCCCACCGCGAAGGGGCCGATAATCTAACCTGGGGCGAATACTTGCAGCACAGCATCGCCCCCCGTGGATAACTTCACCCCACGAAGATTTTTTTTGATTCGTAGTTTTGCCACATAAAACCTCCTTCTATGTATACCATCTACGATGAAGAACAACATGACTATGTGAAAGTGGAAGAACCGGACCACTCTCTCACCTATACCTATGCCGACTATATGGCATGGCAATTCAAAGAACGGCTCGAGCTTTTTCGCGGTAAGATCTTTAAAATGGGAGCGCCGAATATGAACCATCAGGTCGTCGGCGGCAACCTCTACACTGGATTCTTCAATTACCTGAAGGGGAAGACCTGCCGGGTCTTTATCGCAGCCTTCGACGTCCGCTTACCCGTCAAAAACCGAAAAAAAGACAACGAGATCACCACTGTCGTACAGCCGGATGTCTGTATCTTCTGCAACCCCGCGTTACTAGATGACCGCGGAGCCTGCGGGGCGCCGGACCTGGCCATCGAAACGCTGTCCCCCAGCAACCGAAAGGACGAGCTGCGTATGAAATACGAAGTGTATGAAGAGGCCGGTGTAAAGGAATACTGGATCGCCGACCCCGCCAAAAAAGCGGTCCTGGTCTTCCTGCAGCAACCCGATGGAAAATTCGCCGTGCCGGAAATCCACACCGGCAACGATAAGTTGGCAGCCCAATGCGTCCCCGGACTAACGTTCAACATCAACGAAATTTTTACTGCATAAACTCTCAATAACCCATGGCCGATATCAATTACAACTCCTTTACACTGGGCATAGAAGAAGAATACATGGTGATCGATCCGAATAGCCGGGAATTAAAAAGCCATGAACAAAAGATCGTCATCGAAGGACAGAAAGTGCTCCGTGACAAGGTCAAAGCCGAAATGCATCAGGCCGTAGTAGAAGTAGGCACCGATATCTGCCGCGATATCAACGAGGCCCGAAAAGATGTTTCTACGCTGCGAAAGACTATCTCGCAGATCGCTACCAGCCTCGGCCTTCGTGTCGGCGCCGCAGGTACTCATCCCTTCAGCCACTGGGAAAGTCAATTGATCACCGACCACATACGCTACAGCGAGATTGTCAACGAATTGCAGGAGGCCGCCCGGAGCAACCTGATCTTCGGGCTGCACGTCCATGTGGGCATGGAAACCCGTGAAATGGCCAATCACATCGCCAATTCCACTCGCTATTTCCTGCCACATATCTATGCGCTTAGCACCAATTCACCTTTCTGGGAAGGCAGACAGACCGGTTATAAATCCTATCGGACGAAAGTCTTCGATAAATTTCCGCGTACCGGTATCCCGGAATACTTCGAAAGCATCGAAGCCTATGACAGTTTTGTCAAGCTGCTGGTGAAGACCAATTGCATCGACAACGCGAAGAAGATCTGGTGGGACCTGCGCGTTCATCCCTTCTTCAACACGGTGGAGTTCCGGATCTGCGACGTGCCGATGACGGTCGATGAAACGATCTGCATCGCAGCTCTCTTCCAGGCCATCTGCGTTAAGATCTATAAGCTGCGTTCCAGGAATATGAACTATATCCAGTATTCCCGCGCCCTGATCAACGAGAATAAATGGCGGGCCAGCCGCTATGGCATCGACGGACATTTGATCGACTTTGGAAAAGAGGAGGAAGTGAATACCCGCGTACTCATCTACGAATTGCTGGACTTCGTGGACGATGTTCTCGATCCGCTGGGCAGCCGCGAAGCGGCCCGCTTTGCCACTAAGATGCTGGAGACCGGCACCGGTGCTGACCGGCAACTCAAAGTCTATGCAGATTCGGGCAACCTCGTCGATGTAGTGGACTATATCCAGGGGCAATTCCTGCACGGCATCTGAGGCCTGCATTTCGAACATAACTCATAAAAAAAACCGGACTGTTTAGCCCGGTTTTTTTATATAGATCCGTCGCACTAATCATTTGCATTATACACCTGGTTCGGGAAGAACTCTTCACAATCCGTGTAAGCCTGTTGCGCTCCCACATTCAGCCCGCAGGTCACAAAAGCTCTGTTATTCAAAGTGAAACCAGTGGCTCCCGTCCGCGCATTTCCATTGAAAGGGCTCTTTTCAGTCCAGATATCCGAAGCGAAATCGTATTCCCACGTAAAGTTGATAGCGGTGCTGGTGTTAGCGCCGAGCGTAACGTACCCTTTATCGCCGAATTGCGTTTGCTTTATGACGAAGGAAGCACCATTCTTGCGGATAATATTAGAATACCCATCATCAAAAGTACCCGGATTCGTATTGTAGATATCCCGCAGTCTCGACCACACAACGTTAGGATCGAGTGCACTGGGATCATAACGCCAGAAATCATAGGCCAGATTCCCGGAGGCCCATTTAGCAGAAGGCGTAAAGCCTGTCAGGAGATATCCCTGGCCATTATAGACCCAGGTAAGGGCTCCCGAGCGCTGATTGCCCGGCATATTGGGTAATTGCGTCCACTTCCCGGTTGCGGCAGTGAACATCCAGAAATCATTGAAATAATTGAACCCGTCGGTGCCTGTCATCACGTATCCCACTCCCAACGTATCGAAGCTGAATGATGCCGCATCATAGCGGGGAAAGCTGGCCGAATCGTTATAGAGAGAATCGGCTAGCGCCCAGGTATTCGTGGTTGCATTATAACTATAAAAATCGGCATATACGGTGTTACCATCATTGGCGAGGCCCGTCCCGACATATCCCTTTCCGGCGGCAGTAAAACCGATGGCATTACTGCGGGCAAGACCAATAAAGTCAGCGACCTGGGTCCAGGTGCCGACAGCAATAGAACTGTCGAATGCCCCATTGATGATAGGCCCTTCCGTATAAGACCAGAAATGTTGCAGTTTGCTGGAAGGTGCTCCCGGATTCACTCCCGTGCCGACATAGGCAATGTTATTAATGACAAAGCTCGCCGGATAGCCCACGCCAATGGCAGTGGACGTCCCGCCGAAAGTGCTGCGATGCACCCAGTTTCCGTTCTGCGTGTAGTTCAGGTTGGCCTTGGTGCAGGAAAACACGATAGCCAGTACCAGTACCGTGAACAAAGTAAAATTGATCCGTTTCATGCTCATTTCTTTGGGTTAGAATGGTTAGAAGAATCGGCATCAGGTAAATGAATGCCCATCTTTTTCATTTCTTCAGTATTGATCATCGGAATCTGGTTTTTAACCAGCCGGTCATAAACAACTTGTCCTACAGCGAGTGCGTCCTCTTTGGAGGCGAATCCGTATTGACCCTTTATATCAGGGATAACATCCTGGTGAATGTACGGATGTCCGTCAGTCATGATGTCATATCCCCAGCCACGCTTTGTCTGGATAGCCTTCAGTTCAACCAGTACATTAGACTTTTTAAACTGGCGGCGGCGTTGGAGGCCGATCAACACACAAACAATGATCACTGCTATCATCAGGAGGGCAAGGCCCCACTTCCGAAAAAAAGCTGCCATATTTTATATTAGTCGTACTGGTTGTAAGTCTGGTTTGGAAAAAATTCTTCACAATCTGCGAACCCCGCAGTAGAACCCTGGTTCAGGCCCGTGGCGATAAATCCCCGCGTTGTCGCAAAGCCTGCGAGAGCAGGAACACTACCGACAAGGCTGAAACCTGCAGCACCGGTCCTTGCAGTTCCTTCAAAAGGTGTCTTTTCTGTCCACAGGTCACTGGCGAAATCATATTCCCAGGTAAAAGCGATGTTACCACCATTGAGGGAACCCAGCGTGAGATAGCCCTTGTCACCATCAGGCTGGCCTAGTATCGTAAAGCTGGTTGCATTCCTGCGGATAATATTGGTGTAGCCGTCATCATAGGTGGATGGGCTGGTGTTGTAAATGTCGCGCAACCGGTGCCAGGATGTGGTAGAAGTATCACTCATCGGCGTAAAAACCCAAAAATCATAAGGCGACGTCCCGGTGGCCCATTTGGAACCCGGTGTAAAGCCGGCAACAATATATCCCTGCTCCTTGTATATAAAGCTTGCTGCACCCGACCGTTGAGAACCCGGGAAGTATTGTTGCTGGATCCAGGAATTCGTGGTGGGACTGTATCTCCAGACATCGGTGAAATAATAGTAATTGTTCGTGCCGGTCAACACATAAGCTGTTGTATCGAAACTGAAACCTACTGCATCAAAACGGGGAAAGCTTGCGCTGTCGTTATGGATCGAATCGATTTGTGACCAGCCATTTGCGGGCGTATAGGAATAAAAGTCAGCCAATGCGGTATACCCGTTATTAGCCAGGCCAGCTCCGAGGTAACCGACCGTCCCACCGATATTAAAGGCTACCGCATTACTGCGCGGCTGGCCAGGGAAGGCCTGTATCTGCGACCATGAACCATAGGCACTATCATACCCATAAGGCGTAGTAGGTATCGTTGCAGCTGTATAACTATACATGGCAGTTAACTTCTGATTGGGTGTCAGAGGATTCAAGCCAGTTCCTACATAAGCGGTATTATTAATGACAAAGCAGGCGCCTTCCCCCATAGCGACACCGGAGAAGGTAGCTCGACCAACCCAGTTGCCGTTTTGCGTATAGCTTAGGTTACTTCGTGAACAGGAAAAAACGATAGACAGTAACATTAATGAAAACAAAGTAATGTTGATCTGCTTCATATTTTTATACAAATTTTCCGCTAAAGTATTTGAAGTCCACATAGTAAATTCGTTAAAATGTATTTTCTGGCACTTTTAATCGATAATATGGCTAAATTTATATACAAAACTCGAATCCATGGCGTTTTTTATTTATCGCTGCCGGAATGCCCCCGCCAAAGCAGGGCTATTTCCCTGAAAAAGAAGCATTAACATGGCATTTTACCGGCCCCTGCAAGGCTGGATTGTCGTCGGGACAGAATTTAGATTAGTATATGAAAAGTGAAGATTGGTCGTTTTTTTATGCCTTTTTATACATACTAACAAAATAGTAACAGTTCGACCCCCTAATATTGCAAAAATTCGCTGAGGCAGCGCCCGGAAATGCCCGGCGTATTTGACTGAATAAGAAACCAGCATGACTATCATACACAACTACTTGCGAAAAGAACTGCTTTTTCTCTTTCTTTCCATAACGGCTTTATTCTTGTTGGCCAGCTGTCAAAAGCAGCCCTCTCTCAACTTTGGGAGTACCTATGTGCCCGACAATGGCCAAACGAATATTATTGTAGTAGACTCCTCGACCATCAATATGTCGACGGTCTACACTGACTCCACCGCCACCGCCGCTACAGGCTACCTAATGGTGGGTAGCTATCATGACGCTTTCCTGGGTCAGATGAGTTCCACCGGCTATATCCAGTTGCAGCCCCCGGCCACTCTTCCTACCCTCAATTATCTGATAGACACCTATGATTCGATCGGGATGGTGATGATTTTCAAGACGAATAACCCCTACTACGGGGATACCACCATAACACAGACCTACCAGGTTCAGGAGATCGATACCCTATTCCAGTTGGCCCCCTTCCAGCCCGGTTGGTTCAGCAACCATTCCTTACCCCTGGGTCCGGTCATCGGTCAGGGCCCCGTGCTGATCACTCCGACGCAGCGTACCACCACCGAGAACATTGATACCGTCCGGATTCCGATGGACTATAGCCTGGGCCAGACACTATATAACCTGGTCTATAACAAGTCCGATACGATGACGACCCTCAAGAACTTCCAGGACTACTTCCCGGGCCTTGCCATCTCCGAACAACCAGGCAGCCAGGGCATTATCTACGGCTTCAGAGACAGTGCTATCATGCGGATCTATTACCAGGAGAATAGTGCAGGCGGCGTCAGTACGACAAAATACATCGATTTCACCCTGAATAATAAGAGTTTCCAGTTCAATAGCCTGACGAAAAACTGGGCAGGTAGTCCTATCGCCAACCTCGACACACCAACTACTATTTCGCAACCGCCTCCCCTTACCTCATCTTTAAAGACAGGACATGCATCTTATGTAGAGACGATGGGGGGACTGAATGTCAAGCTTACCTTCCCTTACCTGAACGCGATCGCCCAGCGACCGGATTATATCGGCTTGTTACGGGCTGAACTGACAGTCATCCCGCTGGCAGGCAGTTTCACTACCACATATACCTTGCCGGCACAAGTGGGCGTCTATAATACCACATTGAATAACCTCATCGGCGCTCCGGTGCTGGCCGTTGGTTCCTCGACACCCCAGACCGGCGGTCTGTCTCTTAACTATTTCTTACCCTTGCAGACCTCCTATACCTATGATATCACGAACTTTGTTGCGAGCCAGATCGTTAACTCTGCTCCGGGCGCCGATTCGAATGGAGTAATACTCAGCATCCCCGCCCCCACCGGCGAGGCTACATTTAAACGCCTGGTCATTGCCGACCAAACCTATCCGGCCAACCAGCGGATCATCCTTAGTGTCTATTATATATCTCTTTATCCCCATCAATAACTAACTGATGAAAAGATCGATCCTCATCACCCTACTGACCATCGTCTCGATAAAAATGATGGCCCAGAATAATAACCTCCCCTATTCCCAGATGGGTATCGGGGATCTGGATGATGGTTATTATAATCGTACGTCAGGGATGGGCAATACAGGTATCGCCTATCGTTCGAACCGCTACCTGATCCAAAATAACCCTGCTTCTTTCAGCGCACTGACTGACCAGTATTTTACCATGGAACTCGGCATCCGCGGTGAGTTTATCCAATATGCAGGTACGCAAGTCAACGTCGCCAGCACCCAATCCGGTGATATCACCTTCCGCAAACTTGTTCTGGGCATCAAACTGAACAAGCACTGGGGCAGCAGCATTGGTCTCGTCCCTTATAGCACCCAGAACTATGAATTCGCCGTCCCCTACAACCTTGTCGGTACCACTGTCCAGATAGCCAGCAGCTTATACCAGGGACATGGCAGCGTTAACAAGGCCTACTGGGCCAACTCCTATGAGTTCTTCCATCACCTTTCCCTGGGTGTCGAAGCAGGCTACATCTTCGGCCAGCTGAACCAGAACAATATCATCCAAAATTCCGCCAACGGTGCCACCCTCGTCTCCTCTACCAATAATGTCAACCTGAATAACCTGTATTTCACCTACGGAATGCAATTCTATGGCAATATCGGTAAGAAATGGAAGTACTCGCTCGGCGCTACCTACTCCATGCGGGCTGACCTGCTCGCCGCCAGCACCAAGGAAGTCCTGAACAATGACTCCGTTATCCTTCAGAATATCCAGAACAACGAAGGCTACCTGGCTCTGCCCAATGCCTATGGCGCCGGTATAGCGATTACCTACAAGGATAAGTACACCTTCCTGGCAGACTTTCGCTACCAGGACTGGAACCAGGTGGAAACAAAGAATGACGAGGTCTATCCGGGTCAGGGCTACAGCATTGTCAGCGCCGAAAGGGGCTCCATCGGTTTTGAATATTCCAAGCAAAAGACCTTCTACAATACCAAAATAGAACTCAGTTACCTGCAGGCAGGCCTTTATTATGGCAATAGCTACCTGCAAATCAATGGTCAGCAGATCAAGGACATGGGAATTACCGCTGGCATCGGCGCCAATTCCCTCAAATCCCCCCTGGCTTATGATATCATCTTTCAGTATGGGATCAAAGGGACGACTTCCAATAACCTGATCCGGCAGAATTACGCCGATCTAACCTTTGTACTCAACTTTGGTCAGCACTGGTTTACAAAAGGCAAGAAATTTGATTAATTTACAACATGGCTCACGGTTCCTCTTCAGGGCTTGACTGGCATCACCCGATGAAAGGCCTTCCCATGATCGGGATGCTGAACTGCATCGTTGTAGAAGACAATAATAAGCAGAGCGCATTACTGAAAGATTATATCGCCAAGACGCCCAATCTTTCCTTCTCTGCCAAATGCGATTCGGCGGCGGAAGTCTATCAACTGGTGACTCACTACCGCGCCAACATTATCTTCTGGGATATCCGCCTGCTGGACAACAAGATTATGGTCCGCCTCAAAGAGGCCGGTTATTACCCCATCGTTATCTGCATTGCCGATAAGCAGGAGCAGGAAGAGAAAGTGACGGAAATGGATGTTTTCAGCTACCTGAGCCGCCCCCTTTCCTTTGAACGCTTTCTCTCCACGATGAACAAGATCCGCGACTACCTCTCCACCACCATCTATATCCATCATCGTAATAATCGTTTCGTCTTTATCAAATCCGAGTATAAGATCATCAAGGTAAAATTCGAGGATATCCTCTTCTGCGAAGGCATGAAAGACTATACCCAGATCTATATCCGGGGCAAAGCAGATCCGATCCTGACCCTGAATAACCTCAAATCGTTTTCTATCAAACTGCCTGCAGAGGAATTCATCCGCGTTCACCGTTCCTTCATCGTCTCCATCGCTCATATCGACTCTATCGCCCGCAACGAGATTTATATAGGCAAGAAAATCATTCCCATCGGGGATAGCTTCAAGGACGACTTCTACCAGATTATCGAGTGGAATTCGTAACCCGCTGCCCCGGTTTGACCACTCACCGCAAAAGCCAATGCCCGGCGCGTCTCCCCAAAATGCCTTAATTTTACCGCATGTACACTCCTAATATCATCCGGGTGGCCATCCTCGACCTCTATGAAGGGCAGGCTAACCAGGGTATGCGTTGTATCCGCGAACTCCTGCAGGAATTCGCTCTCGCCCATGACCTGACCCTTGAAGTCGATGAATTCGAAGTGCGGCTGAGCAAAAAAGTCCCTGATCTTTCTTACGATATCTATATCTCCAGCGGCGGTCCTGGCAGCCCCCTGGACAGTGTGGGCAGTGAATGGGAAACAGCCTACTTCGGGTGGTTGAAGGAAGTGGAACGTTATAACGATGACCCCTCCTCTCCTGCCCGGCGACAGGTGCTCTTCATTTGTCACTCCTTCCAACTCATCTGCCGGCACTATGGCATCGCCGAAGTCACCAGCCGTCGGTCGACAGCTTTCGGCGTATTCCCCGTCCACCTGCTGGAAGGCGCCGCCGAAGAACCGGTATTCGCAGGCCTGCAGGATCCGTTTTATGCAGTAGACAGCCGTAACTATCAGGTCATCCAGCCCAACCCGCAGCGCATCGCCGATATGGGCGGTCGTGTTCTCGCAATTGAAAAGGAAAGACCGCATGTCCCCCTCGAAAGGGCTATTATGGCGGTCAGATTCAATGATTCGATGATAGGCACTCAATTCCATCCAGAAGCCGACCCCTCCGGCATGAGCATGTACCTGCGACGGGACGATCGGAAAAAGACAGTGATCGCCGAATACGGAGAAGAAAAATGGAAGAGTATGGTCGACCAACTCGAAGATCCCGACAAGATCCGCTGGACCTATTCGCACATCATTCCGAATTTTCTGGCTTATGCACTGGAACACATCGATATCACCCACCACCAATCCGCCTGATCGATCCGCACCGTACGCTTTATCAATTTTTTTGTCTTATTCAGATTATTGCTATTTTTGTAGAATAATAAAAGGCAGGACCTTGGAAGTCCCACCTTTCTCCATCACTTCAACAAGAGTTGAAGAATGGTTAATAACAACTTAGCTATCACCAAAAGTTTGATGATCAGGTCCAGTTTACTGCTGGACCTTCTTTTATTGTTATCCATGATTGAAAAAACGGGATTTTACAGCCCGTAAAAGCGTACATCAGACCACCAAGTGGTCGAAATGCCGCTTTTTTTACATTCACTCACGTCAAACAATACCCCAAAAAGAACTAAATCGTCAATGTAAAGATACCAATATAAAAACATATTACTAACTAGATTAGCAATCAAAAACTCTTCTTATGACCTCATCTTGGACATAAAACAATCCCCCGAAACACCGTACCTTTCCTTAAAACTTAACACGCTCATGGTCCCCTCCTTGCGGAAAGCCTTCAACGAAACCTTCACCAAAGAACGCTACACCGCCTTCCTCGCCGACCTTGACAGCAAACACCCCGGCGCCATCGATTTCCGCCTGGCCGAAACGCCAGTCTTCGTCCCAAAAACCTTCTCCACAAAACTCACCGACATTTGCGAACACCTGGTCGATCTCATCCTCGAACCCGGCTTTAAAAGTTGGACAGAACGCTCCATCCCGGAAGGCGACCGGATGCCTAACGAAAACGATCACCCCCACTTCCTCGCTTTCGACTTCGCCGTATGTGAAGACGGCCAGGGCGGTTATGAACCTCAGCTCATCGAAATGCAGGGATTCGCCAGCTTGTATGGATTTCAGGTCTATTATCCGGAAACACTCCGACGGCATTTTGACATTCCCGGCAACTACAGCCAGTTCCTCAACGGATTTGAAAAGGACAGCTATCTATCGCTATTGCGGGAAGTGATTATCGGCGACTGCCCGATCGAAGAAGTCATCCTGTTGGATATCCGCCCCCATGAACAAAAAACCCGCATTGACTTCTATTGTACGCAGGACTACCTGGGCATCCAGCCCGTCTGTTTGTCAGAACTGATACAGGAAGGAAGACAACTGTATTATATTAATGCAATGACCGGAAAGAAGACGCGGATATCACGCATTTACAACCGGGTGATATTCGATGAGCTACATGGCGCAGCAGCCACGCTGGGACCGCACGTAGATATCCGCCAGGACCTCGATGTAAAATGGATAGCCCATCCTAATTGGTTCTATCGTGTTAGTAAATTCGCTCTGCCCTTCATTCACCATCCTTATGCACCGCCCGCTTTCTTTCTAAATGAGCTTAAACAGCCGCCCGCCGACCTGGAGAATTATGTGCTGAAACCACTATACTCTTTCGCCGGACAGGGCGTCGTCATCGACCCGCAATTATCCGATCTGGATGTTCCGGATCCTGAGAACTGGATCCTTCAACGCAAGGTTAAATATGCCGACGTCATCCTGACACCGGATGTCCCCGCCAAAGCAGAGATCCGCATGCTGTATCTCTGGAAGGATGGCGCAGCCCGGCCTGTCCAGGCGATCAACCTCGCCCGCCTTAGCAAGGGTAAAATGATCGGTGTGAGCTTCAATAAAGATAAAGAGTGGGTGGGCGGCAGCGTGGGGTTCTTCGAACGCTAAACGCGCGCGCCCGATGGCGCAAATACGTATATCGATCCTTCC
This sequence comes from Puia dinghuensis, assembly GCA_026225275.1. GTDB lineage: Bacteria > Bacteroidota > Bacteroidia > Chitinophagales > Chitinophagaceae > Puia > Puia dinghuensis_B. Next base: position 1,107 of record JAMFSL010000220.1, on the reverse strand, counting down.
GAACCGACATATAACTTTTTATCCTCCGGATCCAGCGCCAGCGTGGTGATGCCGGTCGGCACAGCCAATGACTGCCTGATCTCCCCGTTCTTCGCATACATGATCTCCAGCATCCCCTCTCCCTCCGACCTCCAACGAAAGACCAAACCTGTCTCCTCGTCGAAAACCTGCAGTACGCCGGAATCCCCATCCGCTACCGCAAACAATAGCCGCAAACTGATCTCGGGTCCCAGCGGACTGCCTGTCCTATATAAAAAAGCATATTCCCTAAACACATCCTCCCCCCTTCTGAAAAACCAGGTGACGACCAGCATCAGCAGGATAAAAACAGTCAGGAGTTGAAAGATTTTTACCATGACCCAATTTACCACCTATCTTTAGTACTCTTTTAATTTATACTATGAATTTGCAATTAAAAGGCAAGACCGCATTGGTCCTTGCAGCCAGCAAAGGCCTGGGAAAAGCCTGCGCTACCGCGCTGGCGCAGGAAGGAGTGGATGTCGTCATCGGCGCCCGTAACCCTGACACATTAAAAGCAACAGCGGAAGAGATCCGCGCCAACACAAAAGGCCGCGTGCTGAACGTACCCGTGGACGTGCGGCAACCGGAAGAAGCAGCAGCCATCGTCGACGCCACAGTCGCCGCCTTCGGCAAGATCGATATCCTGGTCAACAATGCCGGTGGCCCTCCCTTCGGAACATTCGAATCCTTCGATGAAGGGGCCTGGCAATCGGCCTTCGAATTGAACCTGCTCAGCACAGTCCGGTTTAGCCGGCTGGTGATCCCACATATGCGAAAGACCGGCAGCGGCCGTATCATTAATATTGTCAGCCTCTCTGTCAAGACATTCCTGGCCAACTCCGTCCTGTCCACCAGTCTGCGCATGGGCGTGGTCGGTATGGCCAAAATGTTGTCTAATGAACTGGGATCTGATAATATTACTGTCAATAATGTTGCTCCCGGGTTGATCCTGACGGACAGGGTCAAAGATACCCTTCATCCACGCCCCGGCGCTACCATGGAAGAACTGCTGGCGGAACGCGCCAAAGACATTCCCCTGGGCCGTATCGGCCGCCCGGAAGAACTGGCCGCACTCGTCGCCTTTCT